>JADLAJ010000157.1 GCA_020848255.1 Chitinophagales bacterium | reverse complement strand
TACCAAATTGTATTTGTACATTTGTCTGCTTATTATAAATTATTGTGCAGTTAAAAGGTACTTATAAAGAAATCTGGACCATCTCCTATCCTATCATATTGGGGAGTTTGGCGCATTCCATCAATCAACTGATTGATACGGCATTTCTTGGTCATTCCTCTAAAACCGCACTGGAATCTATAACACTGGCCGGAATTTATTATTTCGTATTCGTATTTATTGCCGGCGGTCTGGCGCGTGGTTGTCAGGTAATTATAGCACGGCACAGCGGCGAAAATAAACCGGAGAAAATAGGCATTGCTTTTGACCATTTAATTGTGCTGGCAACAGTACTTTCTTTTGCGTTGATGTTGTTTTTTGGATATGCTACAAAGTATGTACTGGCGTTTGTAGTAAAATCTACCGCAATACAAGACGCCGCCATGACTTATATCCGAATGATGAATTATGCATTAATTCCGGTAGTGCTGGGGTTTTGTTTCAATGGATTTTATACCGGCATCGGTAAAACTAAAATCATTACGATTGCCACAGTATGCATGGCTATCACCAATATTATTGCAGGTTATATTTTCATATTCGGAAAATTCGGTGTACCGCCATTAGGCATTAAAGGTGCGGGTATTGCAACAGCCATTGCAGATACGGTTTTATTTCTGGTCTATCTTTTTCATTTCATCTATTATAAACAGCCAGAAAAATACAATGCGTTTACGTTTAAGTTTATCCGCGTAAAACAATTGTGGTCTATAATAAAATTATCTACTCCTATTGTGTTGCAAAATCTGATTGGGATTGGTTCCTGGTGGTATTTCTTTTTATCGATTGAAAAAATCGGGGAACACGAATTAGCGGTTTCGGGTATTTTAAAAAGCTTGTTTGTATTTATCGGTATTCCTGTATGGAGTCTGGCAAGCACCAGCAATACGCTTATCAGCAATATTATAGGTCAGAACAGAATTGATGATGTGGTGCCGGCACTAAAGAAAGTACTGGTGGTATCTATGGGTATTTCATTGAGCATAAATTTAATTATCGTGCTGTTTCCTTATCCTATTTTGTCTTTGTTTACAAACGATGCACAATTGATAAAAGATTGTATTCCTCCTTTTTATACATTAATGATAGCGCTCCTGTTTTTCTCCTCTGCTATGATTATGAATTTCGGAATCACCGGCACAGGCGCTACTTTTGTACCCACTATAGTAGAAGTATTCTGTTGTTTCTTTTATGTGGCGTACTGTTATTATTTTGTGCAAATAAAACACAGCCCGCTATATATTTCCTGGGGCTGTGAAGTGGTATACTGGCTGTCCCTGCTTTCGTTCACTACTTTTTACTGGGGCAGCGGCATCTGGCGAAGGTATGTTAAGAATGTGGACAGCAGCAAATAATTGTTGATTTAATTTCAGTTATCTATTCCCGATTTTTAATTGTTAATCGTACATTGTACATGTAATTTATTTTATGTCAGAACAAAAAAAACAATGGTTTGAGCTTTGGTTTGATTCTCCTTTATATCATGTTTTATACAAAAACAGAAATCAGGACGAAGCCAATCATTTTATAGATAATGTCATTAAGCACTTAGAGATAAACTATGGCAGCATTTTAGACCTGGCTTGCGGCAAAGGCAGACATGCCTATTACCTGGCTGAAAAAGGATTTGATGTGGTAGGTTTGGATTTATCTAAAGAAAGCATACAATATGCAAATACAATGTACCAGCTGCCCAATCTGGAATTTTATGTGCATGATATGCGATTGCCCTTTCGTATCAATTACTTTGATTACATTTTTAATTTCTTTACCAGTCTGGGGTATTTCGATGATTTGAAAGAAAATGAAAAAGTATTTCACAGTATGCATTCCGGACTGAAAGAGGGCGGCCATATTTTAATAGATTTCATGAATGCGGAAAAGGTCATCAACAATCTGGTTCCCAGAGAAAATAAAATAATTGATGATTATCATTTTTACATTCGTAAAGAAGTCAGCAATGGTAAAATCATCAAACAAATACAGATAGAAAAAGAAGAAAAGATGTGGCTGTTCAAAGAAGAAGTGCAGGTATTAATGCAACATCATTTTCACACATTTCTAAACAACACAGGTTTTACATTAGTGAAAGAATTCGGCGATTACCAGTTAAATCCTTTCCATCCTAAAACATCAGACCGATATATATTGTTAGCAAAGAAAAAGTAACTATGAGTAAGGTAATAGTAATTATAGGTGCAGGCCCGGGCATTGCACATGGAGTAGCTGAAAAATTTGGCCTGGAGGGATTTTCGGTGGCCTTAATTTCCCGCAGAAAAGAAAAACTGGAAAAACTAAAAAACGAATTGACAGAAAAAGGAATTGATGCACATGCCTTTGTGGGTGATGCGGGCGATTCGGAATCGATGAAAGATGCATTTAATCAGATATGGGAAATCTGGGAACATATCGATGTGATTCACTACAACGTGGCAAAATTAAAGATGGTGAATATTGCCAATGAAACAGCTGACGGCTTAACACGCGATTTCAAGGTAAATGTTGCCGGGGTAATGACAGCTGTCAATCTTGTCGCATCTGATATGGAAAAGAAAGGTGAAGGTGCCATTTTGCTTACAGGCGGAGGCTTTTCCTTATATCCTGATCCTGAGTTCGGCTCCTTAGCCATCGGAAAGGCAGGTATACGCAATCTTGCAGGTTCACTGCATATTGCATTAAAACCAAAAAATATTTTTGTGGGAACGGTTACCGTTTGCGGCATCGTGTCTCCCACTGCTGAAAAACATACACCGAAAAATATTGCAGACCAGTTCTGG
>JADLAJ010000156.1 GCA_020848255.1 Chitinophagales bacterium | reverse complement strand
GCTACATATATTTTTGCTCAGGAAACAGACTCTGTAAAAAACACCATATTCCATTTCGCCAGTACACGCCCTTCGTTTTCTGAAGGCATTTTACTGGTGCCGAGTGGTAAAGCACAGGTTGAATTGGGTACTGCTTACAGTTATTTCGATGGTAATGCACATGAAATACATCATCCGGACTTTAATTTTAAATACGGTATCAGTAAATATTTTGAGTTAAGAATAAACGGTGACGCCACCACCTATAAATCCGGTGATTCCAGACAAACCGGTTTGCATCCTGTTTATATTGGTGTAAAACTAAAAATGATTGATGCCAAACGCTATGCACCGGGAAGTTCCTTTATCGGTGGTTTAAGTACCAGTTTTATCTCCACCAAAAATTTCAGAACTAAATATGTAGCTCCGTTCTTTAAAATTACCATGGAACAGTTCCTGCCAAAAAATGTGGGATTAGTATACAATTATGGCCTGGTCTGGAATGGCATTGATGCCAAACCTACCTATAACTTTGCAGTTGCCACAAGCTATACGAAATTATTGAACTGTACGACTACTAAAAAACAGCATCAGATAAAATATTTCTTCGAGTTTTATGGCATCTATCCGCATGGGGCACTAGTAGACATTCGATTAAACAACGGAGTTTCCTACCTCCTGAACAGCTTTATACAGTTTGACATTTCCGTTGGAGCAGGATTGCTAAAAAACTCTCCTCGTGTCATTACCAGCGCGGGATTAGTCGTACGTTTCCCTAAAAAAGACAAGGAAAAGAGCAAGAAAAAGGATTAATTATCTTAAGTTTCTTTGGAAACACAGTTGCTTTTAGTTAAATTTAAGTATGAACCATAAGCTGATATTCATACTGAGTTTCGTGCTCCTTGTTGCCTGCCAGAAAGAACAGCAAGCACTACTTTCCCAAAAGAATATAAAAATAATCGGTGCCGGCACTACCTTCTACAGTGATGAAGATTACCTGCGGCTGGTAGAGCTCACAGATACCTCAAAAATATACACGATTTCCGAGTTTAAATACTCAATGAATAACATTTCTAAAATTGTTACCAAATATAAAGACAGAGCAGGTGCTTTCCCTACTTTATACAACGTGGTGACCAATGTAGCATATGAGACACTTAATAATATGCACACCGAATATGCGGAAATGGGTAAAGCCTTCATGAATGAATTCGGGAAACATTATATCCGTAATTTTCACAGTTATTTACTCGGGCAGCCGGTAGAAAAGGCCTGGCTCAATTATTACAAACGGGTGGCGGATAAAAAAAATACGATTCTACATTTAGGGATGTCAGGCATTAATGCACATATTACTTACGATATCCCGTTTGTGCTGGATGATATCAATGCCGTTGATTCCTTTTTCGACGACTTTAAAGTTTATACTGATTTTATTGCGTCTACATATCCGCAGGTGGCTGCAGAACTGAAAAATCAATATGGCGTACAAAAGGCCGATGATGCATTTAAATTATTCCAGCTCGGTGATATAATCGACGGCGTTAACGGAGAAGGTTATACCACCCACATGGTGATAGATGTGCTTCGCAGCCAATCCTGGCAGCGTGGTCTTGACCTGCAAAAGGGTGTTAAAAATTCGCAACAGATGAATAATATATGTTTCTCTGATTTTCAGATCAGGGAAAATATACTCCAGGGTGCAGAAGATGCTAAATTATTGTACTAAAGTTGTAATTTTCGCACTTAAACAACGACAGATAATAGCTGTATATTTTAATTAATAAAGTTACTTAAACAAATCATATGAAGAAGATCAACCTTTTATTTATTACATTGACTATTCTTACATTCATCAGCTGTAACCAGGCAGGAAAAAGCGGTGCCGGCGATGCCGCCTTTGAAAAATTATCCGAAGAATACCTGAAAGGATACCTGACATGGCGACCACAAACAGGCACCTACCTGGGTTTACATGAGTATGACGGAAAGATAACCGATTACAGCAAAGCCTCTATTGATGCGGAACTGGCACGTTTAAAAGAATACGACCAGAAGTTTGCCGAAATAGATTCCGCTTCTTTAAGCAAGAAAAAATATTACGATTTGCAAATGCTGAAATTAGCAGTAAAAAATGAGATTTTCGGAATCGAAGACTTGCACTATTTTACCCAAAATCCGATGGCATACGCCGGCGCCATTGACGTGAATATCTACATCAAACGCAACTTCGCTCCTATTGAACAGCAAATCAAATCTATCATTGCCATTGAAAACGAAGCTCCCAAAATATTCGCAGCAGCTAAGGCAAATCTGGTGGATTCTTTATCAAAAACGCATACGGAATTAGCCATCAGTATTGCAAAAGGCTCGGCTTCTTTCCTGGAAAAAGATTTACTGGTGGCTTTGAAAGAGGTGAAAGATACTGCTTTGATGAAGACATTCAACGAAGCCAATAAAAAAGCCATCGATGCCATTAATGATTATGCGGCATTTTTAGAAAAAGAAAAATTACCAAAAGTCCATACACATTATGCGATTGGTGTAGAGAATTATAAAAAAATGTTGCTGTATGGCGAAGGCATTACTATGTCGCCGGATGAAATTTTAGCCATTGGTATCAAAGAATTAGCAAAAGAACAAGCTGCCTTTGATGCTGCAGCAAAAATCATCAATCCGAATAAAAAACCGATTGATGTGTATAATGAAATGCAAAAAGAACATCCAACGGC
>JADLAJ010000155.1 GCA_020848255.1 Chitinophagales bacterium | reverse complement strand
TAGAAGCAGCACCCACTTCGCAGGCAGCTGCAATTAAGGAAGCCGTTTTATTTCTGATGATTTCAAAATAAATACTTTCGTCAATATCCAGCTTTCTTGCTTTTTCCATCTGCAGCAACTCTCCTTCGCTCATGCGCTTTACAGCTGTTGAAGTAATGTGCAGCAAATTATAATTCCTGGTGTCCAGCGCAAGCAGCAAACCTTTCGACAGAAAATAATCTCCGACTAAAACGGCTATTTTATTTTTCCATAACGCATTAACTGAAAAAAAACCTCTGCGTTCATAAGAATCATCTACCACATCATCGTGAACTAAGGTAGCCGTGTGCAATAATTCAACCAAAGAAGCACCAACATAGGTAGCCTCCGTAACCTGTCCGCACATTTTTGCCGACAGAAAAATAAACATCGGGCGAACCTGTTTCCCTTTTCGTTGATAGATATAATAATTTACCTTATCCAGCAATGAAACATGACTTCGCATCACCTCCCGAAACTTCTGTTCAAACAGCTCCAGTTCCTTTTCAATCGGTGCTTTTAAATTATCTACTTTGTTACTCAACGATTGTTTATTTTTGTTAAAGGTAAACGTTTAATTCGTAGCACAATATACAAACTTTACAACATGCAAAAAACTGAAATAGTTCTAAAGGGTTCCAGGGAAAAACCTATTCCCGTCGACATTAGATATAAAAAAACAAATCAACTAAAACCTATTGTCATTTTTTGTCATGGTTTTAAGGGTTTTAAAGATTGGGGACATTTTAATCTGATTGCAGATGAATTTGCAAAACATGATTTCGTTTTTGTAAAATTCAATTTTTCATACAATGGCACAACTCCGGAAAATCCTGTTGATTTTAGCGATTTAGATGCTTTTGGCAATAATAATTTTTCTATTGAACTAGATGATCTGGGATTAGTTATTGATTATATAGAATCTGCAGCCGGACAATATGAAGGTAACGGACAAAAAATTTACCTGATTGGGCACAGCCGTGGTGGTGGAATAGCAATTTTAAAAACATATGAAGATGCACGCATTCACAAACTGGCCACCTGGGCAAGTGTAAAAGATGTAGCAGATTTTTTTATCAATCAGGATTTGGATAAATGGAAAGCAGACGGTTTGATTTATACGCTGAATGCCCGTACACAACAAAAGATGCCGTTGTATAATCAAGTGTATGAAGACTTCATAAAAAATAAAGATCATTTAGATATTCCGAAGGCCGCTGCATCTATTGATATCCCTTGGTTGATTGTACATGGAACAAACGACGAATCTGTTCCTTTGCACTTTGCAGAAATTTTACATCAATTAAATAAAAGCAGTGAATTTTCAACTATAGAGGATGCCAATCATTCTTTTGGTGGGCAACATCTCTGGAATTCAGTTCAGCTGCCGCGTGATTCTAAAATTCTGACAGAAAAAACAATAGCATTCTTAAAACAATAATCTTATTTAATTTTCAGTGTATTCAGCCACTTCCACCAGAATTTCTTTATTGCTTTAATATCATCCATTTTCGTATCACAACGAATAATGCCGAATTCGTTTTTAGTCAACCGTTTCAATATCCAGCTTGCACGTCCACACACTCTGAAAATATCGTCATCAATCTGATAGTTTAGCGAATTTTGTTTCAACTGCCCTGCTTTCACTCTGCACCAGATAGTCACATCATTTGCATTCGTTAAACCAATGTATGTTGTATCAGTAAGTGCATTGATTAATTCGGGAATAAATTTGCAGAAACGGGTACTATCCATTGCCAGCCAAAACGGGCAACGGAATATTTTCTCGTAATCTGTTTCTTTGTAAATAAATTTCTGAATAGTATCAGAAGAATAATTTCTGATATCGCGCATGGTAGAATCTAAACGCATACCATAGGCAAACTTAAATTCACTGTTGACCGTTTTAAGTTGCTTTTGAAATTCAGCCGGCATTAATTTAACCGCAAGAAAAGGTTTATTGTTTGTTTGGCTGAACAAATCAACAGCAATAAAACTCAACCATAAAAAAATCAGAACAGATTGCTTCATATCAACAGATTACTTCTCTCCTTTGCAATGACGTTTCACTAGCCCTTTGGCGGATTATCTTTGTTGGGATTGTTCGCATTTCCCTGATTATTTGGCCGCGGCGGACGATTCTGATTCCTGTTTTGATTATTCTGCGGCTTTTGCTGACCTTGCTTATTGCCTTGTTGTTTATTTTGTTGTCCTTGCTGCTGCGGATTATTCTGCGGACGGTTTTGCTGGTTTGCCTGTGGTCTGTTCTGCTGATTATTCTGCGGCTTATTTTGCTGATTTGGATTGTTGCGCTGCTGTCCCTGTTGCTTGTTCTTATGGAAATTCTTTTTATCCTTTCTGTCCAGGCTTGCCAGCGAAATCTGTCCAACCACATCTGCAAATTCAATACTTTCTTCTTCTGTCTTTTCTTCAACTTCTGCTAAATCTGTAATATCGGCAGGTTTTTTACCATTCGCGTTCATTTCTAAAACCATCTTCACATTTTCCAGCGATATCGGATAGAAAGTACCGGAACCTTTAACGGTATAAAACATCAAACCTTTCAGAATATCCGTTTTCATCAAACGAGCTTCACCTGTTTCCAGTTGCAAAGTATCTGCTTTCTCCGGCACAAAACGTAAAGCGTCTAAATATGTATCTAGTTCATAATTCAAACAACATTTCAATCGTCCGCATTGTCCGCTCAATTTAGTTTGATTGATGGATAAATTTTGATACCGGGCAGCCGTCGTATTTACCGATTTGAAACTTGTCAACCAGGTAGAACAGCACAACTCACGGCCGCAAGAACCGATTCCGCCCACGATACCTGCTTCCTGACGGGCACCAATCTGACGCATTTCAATCTTTACCTTGAATTCTGCAGCCAGAACTTTTATCAATTCACGGAAATCCACACGTCCGTCTGCTGTGTAATAAAAAGTTGCTTTTCTGCCATCCGCCTGATACTGCACATCCCCGAGTTTCATGTCCAATCCTAAATTTCGGGCAAGTACGCGGGCTTTCAGCATCGTTTGTTTTTCCTTGGCACGCGCCTGTTCCATCAGGTTCAGCTCATTGTCTTTGGCAATACGCAGAATGTTTCTGATGTCTTCAGAACTTTCCTTAACCCGTTTCTTCTTCATCTGCAAACGCACCAGTTCGCCGCTAAGTGTCACCTGACCAAGATCATATCCCTGCACAGCTTCCACAATCACATAATCTCCGGTGTAGATATCAAAACGTTTGTCATTACGGTAAAAACCTTTACGCGAACCGTTTTTGAAACTTACTTCGTGAATATTGTATTTGGCAAAAGGATCAGCCGTGATATCGCTGAGCCAGTCATGTACTTCTAATTTAGAGCAACCGCCTGTGGCACAATGCCCGTTATTTTTACAACCTCCCGGTGTAGAACCCGAGGTTCCGCAACTATTACAACTCATTTTAATTTAGTATTGAGTAGTTTGTAAGGAAGAGTTATAAAACGTCTGCCAATACAAACTGAATATGAACAATTATTTTCACGTTTTCCGAGCCAGAAAAACAAGCCAAAAAAAGACGTTATGACAAAAATACAGTAAAAAATGAGATTTTCAGCAGGTAATTATACTCAAATGTTAATCTTTCGAACGTATTATTTTGTTCATTTTCAACGACATGTCCATCAGTACCATTTTTGGACTCACATTCCGTTCTATTTCGTAGTGCTTTTTATTAATGAGTTCCAGCAGTTTTTCAAGTTTCTGATATGTCAGAAATTTATTGATACGAGCAGCCAGATTTAATTCATCCTGTGCCAGCCTAGGAATGTAATTTTTGATATGCAACAACATTAAGGCTTCTCTGAAAATATGAGTAGAATACTCTAAAAAGGATTTCAGATTCTCCCGTCCTATCTTGCCAGCTTCATCTGTCCATTTCAGCAATTCTCCTGCCTTCAGGTTAATGGAATAATCCAGCCACTGTGTCAGCATCCTTGTATTATCATGTGTTTCACTGTCCATCAGTGCCAATGCCACATTGAAATTTCCATCCGCCAGATAAGCAATGTGCTGTGTATTTGATTGTGGAACACCTTTTTTCAGTAAAGCCTGCGCCATGGAATCATCGTCAATCTTATTTATTTTTACCAGCTGACAACGAGATAAAATGGTCGGTAATATTTCTTCCTGAATTTCTGCAATCAGAATCAGCACCGTATTTTCCGGTGGCTCTTCCAGTAATTTTAGTAAAATATTTCCTTCTTTAGAAAGCGCTTCTGCCATCCAGATAATCTGAATTTTGTAGCCGGATTCAAATGCCGTTAAACTTAAGCCTTTGAGAATATTACGCGCTTCGTCGGCTGTAATATTACCTTGTTTATTTTCCGCCCCGATACTTTGCAGCCATTCCAGTTCGTTGATGTATGGATTTTTGGTGATTTCCGTTCGCCATTCCTGAATATAATCGGTACTTAAACTTGGATGCGGCGATGGCTTTTTCGCAATTATCGGATAGGTATAATGAATGTCGGGATGAATCAGCTTTTGTGCTTTTACGCAGGCACCGCAGACACCGCAACTGTCTTCCTCCTGTTTATTATCGCAAACAATGTATTGGGTAAAAGCCAATGCCAATGCCAGACCGCCTGCGCCGGGCTGCGACAAAAACAACTGCGAATGCGGAATATTTCCGGATTTACCAATTTCGAGTAAATGTTGTTTTGTTTCGTACTGACCAATGACGTCTTTAAAAAGCATGGACAAATATAGCAGTAAGTAGTAAGTAGTAAGTGATAAGTAAAGAATTTTTATAAACAACTATTTCTAAAATGAACAATTAAGATGGAATTTTCTTTTAAACTTATAAATTCACAAGCATTAACTTTACAAAATGAGTAAGAAAGTAGCCGTAATTCGCAGAGCCTCCTTTAACGCAGCACATAAACTGTGGAATGATAAATGGACAGCAGAAAAAAACAAGGAAGTTTTCGGCTTGTGTGCTAACGAACATTTTCACGGACACAACTACACCATTGAAGTAAAAGTGATTGGAGAAATTGAGACGGAAACAGGCTACGTAATTGATTTAAAAATAGTAAAGGATATCATAAAAGAAGAAATTGAAGAACGCTTCGACCACAGAAACCTAAATTTAGATACTAAAGAATTTGCAAGCCTCAACCCTACTGCGGAAAATATAATTGTGGTGATTTATGATTTAATCCGCGCCAAACTAGACAGCAAGTATGAGCTATTTATCAAACTCTGGGAAACCGAAAAAAACATAGTGGAGTATCCTGTGTGATAGTAACAGGTTAATAGTGATTCGTTATTAGTTATAGTATACGACTGTTAAATGTGATGCATTAATTGTTAATTCATCTTCTTTTTTAGCAAAGATTTCTTAAAAAAGAATTGGCAATGAACTAAATTTTCAATTGCTGCGTAATAGCTAATAACCAAACCAATTTTCAAATGAAAAAAGTATTTTTTGC
>JADLAJ010000154.1 GCA_020848255.1 Chitinophagales bacterium | reverse complement strand
GGATAGTTATCAAACACCATATTGGTTAAGTCACCACCGTCGTCCAAAATCATGTTTAACGGACGCTCAGGAGAACCAAAGAATAATGTTTGCTCGATACACCAGTTAAATTCTTCTTCGTTCAAACCTTTCCATGCAAATACAGGGATACCTGCAGCAGCAATAGCAGCAGCAGCATGATCTTGTGTTGAGAAAATGTTGCAAGATGACCAGGTCACTTCAGCACCTAAAGCCACTAATGTTTCGATTAAAACAGCTGTTTGAATCGTCATGTGTAAACAACCCGCGATACGAGCGCCTTTCAATGGCTGTGAAGGACCGAATTCTTCACGAAGCGCCATTAAACCCGGCATCTCAGCTTCTGCAAGTGTGATTTCTTTGCGTCCCCATTCTGCTAAGGACATGTCTGCGACTTTGTATTTCAAGTCAAAATCGATAGATGATGTAGTAGTTGACATATTTATTTGTTTTGTTGATGCAAAATTACATCACACTATTCGCAAGAAAGTTGCCATAGGGCAAGAAATGAAATCGCTCTGTTGAGTCCCCCAACCTAACAGAGCGATATCCAAATTTATTTACTGATAATGATTCTTGTTGGAGTCGGGCCTTCTATTTTATGAGCATCAAACGCTTTTTTAACCAATTCCTGTACGCCGAAATAAACATCCCAGTAATCTGCCTGAACGGTGTAAGGACGAATAGCTAAAGAACACATACCATCTGCCACTTTCAAGACACTTACTTCAGGAGCAGGTGTTTTTAATACTTTTGGGTGACTTAACATGGCTTCTGTGGCAACTTTTCTGGCAATATCGATATCCTGATCTAATGCAATAGCCATTGCTAAATCGACCCGCAAGTTTCCGTGTGTTGTAAAGTTGGTTATAATACCGGTAGACAATGGGCCATTGGGTATAATGGTTGTTTTGTTGTCAGCTGTTAAAACGGTAGTTGCAAATATGCCTTGTTCTACAACGGTTCCTACCGTTCCCTGCGCTTCAATAAGATCACCCACTTTAAATGGCTTGAAGACCAATATCATTACACCACCCGCTAAATTACCCAGGGAGCCATTTAATGCGGCACCAATGGCCAAACCTGCACCGGCTAACAATGCAGCAAACGAAGTAATATCAATACCAATCATACTGGCGATGCTCAGTATCAAAAGAATATTCAATATTACTTTTACCAGTGACAATAAAAAACTTTGCAAAGAACGGTCGTAGTGCTTTCGCTCCATAATACTACCCATAACATTGACTGATTTTCGGATAATAAATGAGCCGATGATATACACTAAAACGGCACCTAATAGTTTAGGGGCAAAAGTTAATGCCATATCTTGCAATTTTGTTACGTAATTGTAACCTGTCTGAACGGGAATTTGTAGAATCATTTTATGATTTTTTAAATTGATAAATTATTTTATAGCTTGACGTAAAATACCGGGGTATGGTTGCAGCAGTATTTTTATTTAGTTATATTCTTCTTAATTCTGCTCAGTGAAGTTGGGGTAACACCAATAAAAGAAGCCAGATATTTTTGTGGAATTGTTTGCAGTAACTCAGGTTTATTGAGTAAATCCAGATAGCGTTGTTCAGCAGAATCGCGTTGAAGGGCAGTGAAGCGTTCAAGCAAATGCAAAATCACATCTTCCCAGAATTTACGCATCATCTCCTGCATTTTCGGATGTGATTGATAGAGTTTATTTAATTCTGTCTTAGGCAGATAAAAAATTTCAGAATCTTCAATGGCCTGAAGATAATTATTGGTAGGTGTCTCACTGATGAAACTGTATATCTCAATCGCAGATGAATGTTTAAGTGCAAACCAAACGGAAACTTCCACCTCTTCCTGCAAATAATATAAACGCAGACAGCCGTTTTGCACGAAAATCAAATCCTTGCAGACTTCTCCCTGCATCAGTAAAAACTCATTCTTTTTAATTTTCTTCTTTTTGAATTTACTGACAATATCATCCAGTTCCGCATCCGGAAGCGGCACATAATCATTAAAGAATTTCTTGAGTTCTGCAGACATAATTGACCTCTCAAACATAAATAAAAAAATGCTATTTTTATAGTAATGAATCTGCAGGAATGGAAAGCAAAAGGCAAGTATACAAAAGTGTACGGACATGCTGTGTTTAATATCCATCATCAAACCAATAAACCAACCATTGCTTTCCTGCACGGCTACCCGTCTGCTTCTTACGATTATTATAAAGTATTGCCGTTTCTGTCAACTAATTTTTCCTACATCATACACGACCATTTAGGATTCGGTTTATCTGATAAACCGGCCAATTATTCTTATTCATTACTGGAACAGGCTGAAATAGCAATCGAATTATGGAAGCAATCAGACATCAAAGAAATCCATCTGGTGTCGCATGATTATGGCACTACAGTAGCCAATGAAATTATCGTAAGAAAGTTACAGGGATTTGAACCTGTAAAAATTAAGACCGTCACTTTCTGCAATGGCAGCATGCACATTGAATTGGCGCATTTAAAATTGGTACAAAAATTATTAAAACATCCAACTTTTGGAAAATATATCGTTGCATTAATGAATAAACGCACCTTCATCAAAACCATGCAAGATATCTGGTTTGATAAAAAATTATGTGATATAGATGAAATGAATGAGCTTTGGAATTTACTAATGTTAAACGCAGGCAAAGAAGTATTGCATAAAATTTCTCAATACAACAACGAACGCGTAAAATACTGGCACAGATGGATTCCTGCACTTTCACAACTGGATATACCGACGCATATTCTCTGGGCGCAACAAGACCCGATTGCCGTGAAAGCGATAGCCGAACAATTATACCAGGAAATTCCTAATGCTACTTATACCAAAATAAATAATTGCGGACATTACCCCATGCTGGAAAAACCGGAAGAGTGGAGTAAAAAGATGATGGAATTTATAAATTTGCAACCTTGATGTTTTTAGCTTCCGACCAACTCATAGAATGTGTTCCCAATTTCTCCGAAGGAAGAAATCAACATACGATTGATGCGATTGCCAATTCTATTAGAAATATTGCGGATGTAAAACTGATGAATATTGATATTGGATTGGATGCCAACAGAACGGTGTACACCTTTGCAGGAAAACCTCAGGCCGTTCTTGAAGCTGCCTATCAGGCGATAAAAACGGCCAGCGAACGGATTGATATGCGTGAGCACAAAGGTGAACATCCGCGCATGGGTGCCTGCGATGTGTGTCCCCTGATTCCCTTACAAAACATCAGTATGGATGAGGTGGTAGAATTATCCGGGCAATTGGGTAAACGAGTGGGCGACTTAGGCATTCCTGTATATTTGTATGAATGTTCTGCCACTCAGGACCAACGTAAAAACTTAGCCTATTTAAGAAAAGGAGAATACGAAGCCATTGAAGAAAAAATAAAATTAGCGGAATGGAAACCGGATTTCGGTGAACAACAATTCAATCCCAAATTTGGAATGATGGCATTGGGTGCGCGTAAATTTCTGATAGCCTACAATATCAACTTAAAAACAAAAGACGAAAGTATAGCCAAAGACATAGCAAAAAAGATAAGGGAAATACGAAACAAAAACAATGGCACTTATCTATCCGATTTATTTCAGCAGGTAAAGGCGATTGGATGGTTTATGGAAGCATTTGATTGTGCGCAGGTATCCACCAATATTACAGATATCGAAGCAAGTCCTATTGTGGAAGTCTTTACGGAAATAAAAAAGATGGCAAAAGAAAACGGCGTGGAAACCAATGGCAGCGAGCTGATTGGCCTGATTCCGCAAAAGGCTTTACAACACGAAATCATGCAACCGGATGAAGCCATTGAATACCTGGGCTTAAATGCCGTCAAACCATTCAGCAAAGAAAAAAACATCATTGAGTACAATTTATTTCGTCCATAACATTCATACCAAAAAGACTACAAAGCATAACTATAAAAATGAATCTGTTGCAACAACCATCTGTTTTACTATTGCTTTTTATACTGGGAATTATCGCTCAGTATTTTTCTTTTTTACCAAAGGAAGGCTATCGCTCTATCAATAAATTCATTTTGTATATTCCATTGCCGGCAATTGTATTAACGAAAATTCCATTTCTGGAAATCACGCATGAAGTCATCTTCCCCATTGCTTCCGCCTGGATTATTTTTGCTGGATCGGCTGTATTCGCTTATCTTTTTTGCAAGCTTTTTAACTTTGATAAAAAGACAATGGCATGTATTATTTTATGCTGTGGCCTGGGCAATACCTCTTTTGTCGGTTATCCGATACTGCGCCATTTTTACGGAGAGCAAAGTCTGAAATATGCCATATTTGTAGACCAGCCAGGTAGTTTTTTAATCCTTTCGACATTCGGTATTTTAGTGGCAACTTATTTCAGTGCTTCTTCTTTAGATGTAAAACAAATGGGATGGCGTTTATTAAAATTTCCTCCTTTTTTAATTTTCATACTTGCCCTGTTTATTCAGAAGGAACTCATCACGGAAAAGGCATTTGATGTACTGAGTTTTCTGGGTAAATTCATGGTACCGCTGGCAATTCTATCTCTTGGTCTGCAATTCAAACTATCACTAAAAGATATCGCCTGGAAAAAACTGAGTGCCGGATTATTTTACAAACTACTCCTCGCTCCTTTTATCGTGTTTGTATTGTTTTATTTTATTTTAAACAAACACGGCGAACTGTACTCGGTGTCTGTGCTGGAATGTGCCATGCCGCCGATGATTACATCCTCCATATTAGCCATAGAATATGACTTAGACAGCGAACTTGCAAATGCTTTACCTACTTTAGGAATTTTATTTTCCATTC
>JADLAJ010000153.1 GCA_020848255.1 Chitinophagales bacterium | reverse complement strand
TTACAGATGTAAAAGTCATACTACCATTGATAGTCTGAACTCCTTTTAATTTTGCCAAATCATCGTAGTAATCTGCGGAAGAAGCTGTTTTAATTGCTTTTGCATCCATTTTTTCAATAGTTACCGGTGATTCGAGTATTTTCTCCTCTACACGAGATGCAGCAACAACTACATCATTCAGCAAACTTGTTTCTTCAGAGAGTGTAACACTCAAATCATCTTTACTACCTTCTACTGAAATTTCAGAGGTAGCCATACCCACCATCGTAACAACTAGAGTTATCGGGGCGGGTTGTTGTGTTGTTAATTCAAAGTTACCGTCAATATCAGTAACGGTTCCTTCTGTTGTTCCTTTAATGGTAACATTTGCTCCAATTACGGCTTCTTTACCATCAGTAACTTTACCCTTCAACGTTGTTTGTGCCAATAAGGTAAAACTACATAAGCACAACGCCAAAAGCATACTAAATTTGTTTACGTACTTCATACTTGTTATAATTTTATTTACAAAGTAAACAAATTAACTTAACATTCAATAACATTTTTCTTAACAATTGTTTATTGTGCCAAATAATCATGATTTATGGTGATATTTTGTTTAACCAGTACAAATAAAAAAAATCCTGACATTAGTCAGGATTTAGAAACATAAAAACCACATACCCCTACGTGATTAATCTTAATTATTCTTTATTTATTTTTGTCTTTCATCCGCTGAAACAATCCTTTTTTTGTGTCTTCATTCTCTTCTTCCGATTCAGTATTCGCTGCCTTTTTATACTTAGATGTACCGGAGGAATTATTGGTTGCATTGCCAGAATCTTTTAATTTTCCGTCAATGTAAGTTTCTGTTCTTTCAATAACACCATCTGAGGTATAATACGTCCAAACTCCATCGCGTATACTGCATATATTTTTTGCTTTTAAATTTAACCAGTTATCTGTTGTATTCTTTTTAAATTGTCCTTCTACTTTTTTAGTTCCATCCTGATAATAAGCAACATAACTGCCACACAAGCAGTCTTCGTACTGAAATGCTGTGTATTTTAATTTATTTTTGTCGTCATATGTATACAACAAGCATGGTTTACAGGCACCTGAAGCATTCCAGAATTTTTTGTATTCAAAATATTTTTGTTTAGTTACTTCATTTCCATTACACATATATGCCGTTCCAAAAGGGGTTGGCCTCTCTTCCAAAAAAACATCGTATGTTCTCAGTGTATCCAGTTTTTGTTTAGCAGCAAGGGCTGTAGTTGCGTTTTGAGAAAAGTAAAATGTATCTGCGTCTTTTGAGCGGGATACTTTCATTTCGTAAGGATCTACAATATCAATAATATCCTGGGCTGAAACAAAAGTGGATATTAGCTGGAAGCAAAGCGTTAATACAAATGCTGAAAATTTTATCTGCGTATTCATTTACATAAAAGTAGATAGTAATTTTATTTTGGACTTTAAAGAATATTCAACAGTTGTGAACAAGGGCTACTAAATACCGACATTCTGATTTATAAAAAATCAAGTGAACTGAATTTGCTTCCTAAAATTTTTAAATCATCAGTGTGCAGCCACTTTTGGAGTACCGTAGCATAGATATTTTTAAAATCTACCGAGAATTTTAAATCCCCTTCATCCAAATCTGCAAGATTCGGTGCTTCATTGTACACTCCTTTTTTCTTTAAATTATTTCCAATTAAAAAAATCTGACTGGCCGTTCCGTGATCAGTTCCAAAACTTGCATTTTCCTCTACCCTTCTGCCAAATTCAGAAAACGTCATGAGTAACACATCATTTGCGCGACCATTACTTTTTAAATCATCCATAAAAACTTTAACGGTCTCTGATAATTGCTGCAATAATTCTCCCTGTCTTTTTTGCTGATTAGAATGCGTATCAAAACTTCCCAATGAAACATAATATACTTTTGTATTGACTCCTGAAATAATCAATTCCGAAATAGTTTTCATGCTTTTTCCAAACTGATGATTCGGGTAAGAGGCAGCTGAGTGGAATATTTTTGATGTATTATAAAGATATTCTGCAGATGAAATTGTTTCTGCCAGTGTTTTATACAAATACTCCGCGTTGTCGTGCTGGTTGTCGCCCGGCATATGTTGTTTAGAAAGCTGATTAACGAAAGGATCAGTTGTGGAGCCGTATAATCTTTTAGGATCTTTTAAAGCCAATCCTTTTACCTTAGCACCTTTCAGCGCCAAACTCAACGTATCATCCATTTCCAATACTTGTGTAGGCTTATCGCAATCCCCGCATTTTTCATCCAGGTATCTTCCCAGCCAGCCGGTAGTTTTATACTCATTACTGTTACTCGCTGTATGCCATATATCCATGGAACGAAAATGTGAGCGGTCTGGCTCCGGATATCCAACATTATTGATCAGGCATAATTTACCATCATCAAACAAACTTTTAAACCCGGTAAGATTCGGATTCAATCCCAACTGGTTATTTAATTTTAAAACTTCATTTTTTGGAATGGCAATTTTTGGACGTGCATTGTAATACAAATCATTTTCAAAAGGCACCACCGTATTCAAACCATCGTTGCCACCTGTTAACTGAACAATAACTAATATTTTATCTGTCGTATTTACTGTATCTTTCTCAGATGCTTTGAGAAATTTCGGTATCATCATCGCAGCTGAAGCCAAGCCGGTAGTTTGTATAAATGTTCTTCTTTTCATTTTATCCCTTTAACACAATTGATAATCCGGTAATGACAATACATCTATCATCACACTCTTAATTTCATTTTCCATCGATGATGTATCCTTATTGATCTGAATACATTTTGTTGCTGATGCTGCAGGTTGTTTCGCAAGAACTCTTTTAGAAATCTCATCTGTTAAATTGATTGATTTAGAAAAATACTGGAGCACATTTGTCCAATCTGACTTAGCGCCTAGTTTTTTTTGTACTAACTTTTTTATGAATGTATCTGTCATTTTCATACGCATCATTCCCTGTTCCGGTGTTTCATCTTTTGGCGAGAAATCGAGTTCTTTATCATAATAAATCACTTGTGGCAATCGCATTCTAAACAACAGGGAGGAACTGTCAACCCAGCTTCTGCCTCCGGGCCAGCCTGCAACGTTTGGAGGATTCAGCAACACTTGTCCTAATGAACGCTGAATAAAGATCGTACTTTGTTCATCTTCAAAAACAATGGAGATTGTACGTGATAAGCCAACCAATAACTCAATTGGAGATTTTATTTTTGCAGCTATATTTTTTTCGTCATAAAACCAGTCGGAAGAAAATATTTCTTTCATCAAACTTTTGATATCGTAATTAGAAGCATAAAATTGTACAGCTAATTGTTTTACGATAGTTTCATCTACGTTATCGTTTACAAAAAAACGGTAAATTTTCTTTGTGATAAAATAGGCGCATTCATTCTTCTCCAGAATAATTTGCAAAACATCATCTCCGGTAAAGCTTCCTGTTTTACCCAGAAATATTTTAGTTCCAAAATCATGTTGCTGTGTTCTGAATTTAAATTCTCCTGTTTTATCAAAGCCGTAACCCGTAAATGCACGGGCAGCTTCCTTTACATCCTGTTCTGTATAATTTCCTCTGCCAAGCGTAAACAATTCCATTACTTCGCGCGCAAAGTTTTCGTTCGGGTGATCTTTTTTGTTTTGTTGATTATTCAGAAACTGCAGCATAGCCGGTGTTTTCGAAACTTCACGAAGCATTACCGAAAAATTACCTAGTGCGTTTTTTCTGATAATATCCAGATACTGCTGATCGAAATATGGATTTGCAGAACGGCAGGCAAAGTGTCCGTGCCAAAAGAGTGCCATTTTTTCCTGCAATTGTGCATCACTGTTTATCATTTCCTGCAACCATAAATTATTTAATTCCGATACATTTTGTTTCAAGAACTTTTTCAGATCTTTTACATCTTCTTTTGGCAACGTTTTCATTTTTGCTTTAGTTGCTTCCACTTCTGCCAAAGAAATTGTTTGCAGGGTACTATAATTCAATGAGGGTTTAAATAAATCGTCAAGCACTTTTTTCCAGTTATTTTTTGTTTGCCAGTCATTCACAGACAAACCGAAACCTGCGCGATTGTATAAATGTTTTATTTTATCTTTTTCGATAAGCATACTATTTAGACTTAGCAAAAAATAAAAAGTTTAAGGGCTGTAAAATAAAAAAGCCATTCGGATTTGAATGGCTTAAAACTATAAATTAAAATTTGAATTACATATCATCAATATCATCCAACGAAGAGCTGTCTTTAAGTTTACTTTCATATTTGCTTTTCAGCTCACCAGTAGTATTCTTATATTTTGTTTTTATTTCACCATTCTTGTCGGCATTTTTAGCTTTTCTTACCTTTTTCCATTCAGTCCATTTTTCTGATTGTTCTTGTGTTAAAATACCTGCTATTTCTGATTTCCTTGTTTTTGAAATTTCTTTCATCTTTTCTTTTATTTCATCCAATCCTGAATTTTTATTACCCTTTACAGATTCTTTTTGAATGAAGTATTTTACATTTGAGGTGTATGCTTTTTCATATTGATCAGCAGACAGGCTTACCACACTACTTAATGTATCAGTTAAAATTTTTGCCCGTTGTTCAGGCGTTTTCTTCGGCATATTCACCCGTTGTCCTGCAGTTGTTGTAAGTTTAGTATCATTCTGTGCTTTTAATGCCGGAAGAGAAATTAAAAGTAAAAGTGCAATTGCTAAATTTTTTTTTGCTGTATTCATAATATTTAATTTTCTGATTAGACTAAAGTTAAGTACAAAGGTTTAATTAAGGTAAAAAAGTGTTCTAAAATATTATTAATACTGACCGGTACTTAACAAAACCAGCGTACACGCTTCCAATGGCTGAATATTATTATCAAAAGCCAGTTGTTCCAGTTCATGGTTTTCTGTACCGGGATTAAAAATAATACGTTTGGGTTTTAAATCTAAAATATATTTGTAATATTCTTTTTGCCGTTGCGGATTTATGTATAAAGTAACAGTATCTACGTTGTCATAATTTTTCCAGGCTGTTTCTATAGGAATGTTATCTATTGCTGCATTTTCAAAACCAAGTGCAAGCACCTCATGGTTATTTTTCTGCAACATTCGAACTGCCCGGTTACTGTATCTGTCCTGCTTTGCGCTGGCACCTATTACTACTGTCTTCTTATTCATAGTTGTATAACGACAAAATGATAAAACAAGTTCACTTATTCATCAGTCCATATTTAAATCAAATTTTTCTATCAACTTTAAAACAGCCACATTTGATTCAATCATATCCTTTAATCTGTCTTTTGAGGTTTTATAATTTTTAGTCTGGGATTCGTCTTTTTGCAGTTTAAAAAAAGGCACTACAGTGGTGGATGTTGTAGCTTTTCTAAAATAAGAAGTAATATCCATTTTATGCAATTGCAACATTTCCAGTGAAACATTATTACTTGCTGTAAAAACAACTTTATCTTCATCCAGTTTCGGAATCTGATTCTGTGCTGCACTTAAAAAAGCATTTTGTAATTTATCTTTATGCTCACTTAAAAAATTCTCCCATATAGATTGTAAGTTCTCCTCTGTAAGTTCTACCTTATTATCATCCTGAACGGTAACCACTTCTTTGTGAATTTCCTTAAACATAGAACCAAGCGAAGAAGACTTTGGTAATTCCCGTTTAGGCTTTACAGTTGTGAGTCGTGAGTCATGAGTCGTGAGATTTTCCTGTGCAATTTTTTCTTCAACAACTTCTTCTTTTACATCAACTTTTATAACCTGTGAAGCAGTTACAACATGTTCATGTTCAGATACCATTTCAGTAATTTCCGTTGATTCGATTGTAGAGAAATACAAACTCTCTTCGGTCAGCTGCACACTTTCCGGAACAGGATGTTTTTTATTATGGTAAAACTGTAGAAGTGATTTTAGTTTTTTTTTTCACCTAAAATCACAGAAAGTGTATTTTCAATTTGTGTATTCAGGAAACAAACTTTCAACAAGGCTAATTCTACGTGCAGACGTTTATTTTTAGCTGTTTTATATTCTATATCACATTGATTAATCACATTCAATGCATTTAGCAAAAAGGTTTCATTCACCAGATTCGCCTGTTTGAAATATTTATCTTTGATATCATCTGCCGCTTCTAAAAGCTGCACCGTTCTTTCATCCTTGCTAATCAGCAGATTTCTGAAATGCTCCGCCATTCCTAACAAAAACATCTCTCCATCAAAACCGTTATTGATAATCTCATTGAACGCATTTAATACGGAAGAGGAATCTTCCAGCATAAAATATTCCGTGATTTTAAAATAATAGTCGTGATCGAGAATATTTAAATTGGTGATAACATCGTGATAGGTAACTTTTTTACCAGCATAACTTACAATCTTATCAAACAAAGAAAGAGCATCCCGCAAACCTCCATCCGCTTTCTGCGCGATAACATGTAATGCAGACGGTTCTGCTGCCACACCTTCACTCTCACAGATTTTTTGTAATTGTTTTACAATATCCTTATCAGAAATTCTTTTAAAATCAAATATCTGACAACGCGATAAAATTGTTGGAATGATTTTGTGTTTTTCTGTCGTGGCCAGAATAAAAATGGCATAGCTTGGCGGCTCTTCCAGTGTTTTCAAAAAGGCGTTGAATGCGCCTGGTGATAACATATGAACCTCATCAATGATATACACCTTGTATTTTCCGCTTTGCGGGGCAAAACGAACCTGATCAACGAGTGTTCGGATATCATCCACACTATTGTTGGATGCGGCGTCCAGTTCAAAAATATTGAATGACGCATTCTGGTTAAATGCTGTACATGAATTACACTGACCGCAGGGTTCAAAATCAGCACCCGGATTTTCGCAATTGATGGCTTTTGCCAGGATACGCGCGCAGGTGGTTTTACCAACGCCACGCGGACCGCAAAATAAAAAAGACTGTGCCAATTTTCCGGAGGACAATGCTTTTTTCAGGGTTTCAGACACCTGCTCCTGTCCTACCACATCCAAAAACTTGGACGGGCGGTACTTACGGGCCGAAACGATGAAATTTTCCATTG
>JADLAJ010000152.1 GCA_020848255.1 Chitinophagales bacterium | reverse complement strand
TCTCTATGATTTGATAAGGTGGGTTTTTATCGAATACAAAACCATGTTGCTGATGCTTGTCACGTACCGGGGTGCCTTTCAGAAATTTCAGAAATCCCAGCTGCAATTCAGGAGCAAAGAGTTTGAAAACTTCTTCGAATGAATAGCGTATGTCTTCAAAATAATCCAGTGCCAAACCAACAATCAAATCGAGATGCATTTCAATCTTATTTTCCAGCGCCTGGATGATTTTCTTAGTCTTGTCAAAGTTCTGTTTTCTGCTTACTTCCAGATTTGCCTGCTGATTGACTGTTTGTATCCCTATCTCAAAACGGAATAATCCGGCAGGTACTTTTTCTTCAATGAAACGGATGATTTCAGGGTGTATGATGTCAGCCGTGATTTCAAACTGGAATACATTTTCAGGACGGTGATGGTCGAGAATAAACTGAAAAATATCGATGGTAAAATCTTTCTTAATGTTAAAGGTTCTGTCGAGAAATTTTATGACTTTGCCATGCTGCATCATAAACAACAGGGTGCTTTTGATGTTTTCATCGGGCAGATAGCGCACTTTATTGTCTAAGCTGGCCAAACAAAACTCACATTTATACGGACATCCTCTGGAGGTTTCAATATATAGAATTTTAGTGCGAAGGCTTTCAATATTATCCGAACTATAGGGCATGATATGTGCAAAGTTTTTTAAATCAAACATCGGTGCCGCCTTGTTTTCAACAATCTTAATTTCTTTTTTATAAATAAGCCCGGGTACATTTTCCGTATCGGGATAGGATTGCAGGAATAACTTAAAAGGCGTTTCTCCTTCTCCTGCAATAATGTAATCTACCGATTCCAACGAGATGATATCATTATATTCATAGCTTACTTCCGGACCACCGAGCAGGATTTTTACGAATGGACGTTTAGCTTTTATCATAGCCGCTATCTCCAGTGTTTGCGTAATGTTCCAGATATAGCAACTAAAGGCTACAATATCATACTGCGCGCATTCTTCCGCCACTTTTACTTTGTCTTCATTAATGGTAAATTCTTTCCACGACAATCCTTCGTGTTCCTTATTCAGTTCATACAGAATACGGATGGCCAGATTGGTGTGGATATATTTAGCATTGAGTGTGGTCAGCAGCAATCGCATAGGTGTAAAGATACAGGATTAATAAAAAACAAGCCACGTTATTCGTGGCTTGTTTTTATTGTAAATCGATGTTGATGTTTACTTAAATTTTTCTTTATTGCCAATACCATCTAATGGTAAAACATTCGCAATGAATTTAAACCAGTTTCTGGATTTTCCAAACCAGCTTATCATAACGGCATACAGCAATTTATATTTAGTGTTGGTGTACGGATACCATTGCGGTTCTATCAGTTTTCCTTGTTTGTCTATTAAAACAGATTTTAAATTACAAAATGCTAAAAGGCCGTCTTCTCCTTTAAACCTACCGATACCACTGTCTTTTACACCACCAAACGGCAAGTATGGATTGGCTTCATTCAGCATATGATTGTTGATACAAACATTTCCCGCTTTAATCGCACGTGCAACACGTGTACCACGTGCCACATCTTTACTCCATACAGAAGCACTTAAACCATAAACGGAATCATTCGCTAATGTAATGGCTTCTTCTTCTGTTTTAAATTTCATGATAGCCAGTGTTGGCCCGAATGTTTCTTCCGATGCAATCTTCATAGAGTGATTGCAGTTTTCGAAAATGGTAGGAGGAATATGATGTGAACCTTTTTCCTGAATGCCACCGCACAATAAAGTTGCGCCTTTAGCAAGGGCATCTTCAATATGTTCTTCAATAATTTTCACCTGAAAAGAAGCGGTAATAGCGCCTACATCGCAATCCTCGGGAGAAGATGTATCTCTGCCCGGATGGGAGGTTCTTAAACGTTTGGTGCGTTCCACCAGATAGGGAACCAATTTATCATAAATACCTTCCTGAACATATAATCGCTCGATCCCGGTACAGTTTTGACCTGCATTGGTAAAGGCGCCCCACATAATTCCATTCACAGTTCTGTCAATATCCACGTCGTCAAAAACGATGCTCGGGTCTTTACCACCCAACTCTAAATCAATCGGAATTAATTGCTGTGAGCAAGCTTCCATTAATTTTCTGCCGGTTTTTACGCTGCCTGTAAAATGTACTTTATCAGGTCTTAAGGCTAATAATTTAGAACCCGTTTCTTTTCCGCCTACTACTACCTGAATGGCATCTTTCATGAAACCGCTGTTTGCAAAAAAGTGTTCCCATAAGGGTTTTAATGGCGTTACTTCTGATGGTTTTACAATGGTGGCATTACCGGCTAAAAAGGACATTAAACTTGGCACAATCACCTGATAGAAAGGGAAATTCCATGGGGTAATCACTAATACAGTACCCAGTGGCTCTCTGAATTGTCTGGATGTTTTTTCCATCAGGAAAATTGGCCAGTTCATTTTTTGATCTTTCAGTTGTTTCGGTGCCAGTTTATTGTAAACATCAATAACATCTGTTACTTCAAAGACTTCTGCCGCAAAGGCATCCGTTCTGGCTTTGCCGGTTTCTGCAATGATAGAATCCAGGATAAAATCACTGTTTGCTATGACATAATCTCTGATTTTGTATACTTCGGCAACTCGTTGCTCTACGCTCATTGCCTGAATCTTTTTCTGAACGGCTGCTGCTTTGTCAAAATGCGCTTTTGCTTGTTCGTCCGAGATTTCATCTATCTCGTATAAGATAGTGCCATTTATAGGGTTAGTTATTTTAATTGCAGTGGATTCTAATACAGTCATAGTTTATTGAATTATACTGCCAATATACCTATTTATGGTGAGATGGAAAAATTTACGATTGTAAAAAAAACGTGAAATATATTTTTGACAGAATCTGTAAAAGCAAAGGTGGTTTAACTTTCTTCCTGATAGAAGATTTTATAGAATTTTCTGCCGTCTTCGTCAATGCCCTGTTGGATCATTTCTGTGTTTCCGTGAATGTAAATATGAAAATTACGGTCCAGTTTCAGAAC
>JADLAJ010000151.1 GCA_020848255.1 Chitinophagales bacterium | reverse complement strand
TCATTTCTGCCGGAAATATTTCCCCAGTTTACCTGTGCTCCGTACTGCAGGCGTTTGAAATCGTGATTGTATTGCTTCCACCATTCCACAACGTTACGGTCAGCAAATTTAATGATGGGGACAGGGATAATCACCCAGCGTTCGCGCACCTGAATAATCAAATCGAGACTATCATCTTCCCAGTTTTTGATGTTTACATTCACTTCATTAAACAAGCCAATATTAAAGATATTTAATCTTTGCTGAAGTAAGGTTGCGTCCATTTCATTCGCGGGAAAAGAATCGTTTTCATGAATCGTCATTTCACGGTGAATGACGAAGGGCTTAGTTTTTTTATTTCCGGTAATTATAATGTGTCTCACTTTTAAATAGCTGACTGCCTCTTGCGAATGTGCACAGTAAAAAGCAAAAAACAAAAAGTAAAGAATGGTTTTCTTCAAGCCTTAAAATATTAGGACAAAGGTACGAGAATAAATGCGCTATTTACGGTATGAGTGGATGTGGAAATGTGAAGAAGTGTAAACAGAAAGCGCTGATTTATTAAGGATGAAACAGGAATAATCCAAAGACCTGTCCAAACATGCCGACTAAAAATCCCACATATACTTCTTTCATGGTATGCGCGCCAAGATATAACCTTGCGGAGGCGACAGCTCCGGTCAGCAGTATCATAGCCAGAAAGTAATAACTTAAATCGGATGGTGAAACGAAGACGAGCAACATAATGGCCGTTAAAGCACCACTTACGCCTACCATGTGCAAACTCACTTTATAAAAAACATTGATGACAAACGAAGCAAACAGAGACACCAGCACACCCATCATGAATACTCCCATCATGTAGGGAAAGTTAATTTTACGGGTGGCAAGATATGCCCAAACATAAAATATAATGGATGCCACCAACGGAATGATGCGTTGTTTATGGTCGGGCATTTCCAAATCTTCTATAAAACCTAATTTGCGCATGAGTAAAATAGAAATGGCGGGAAACATAAAGGTATTAATAAATACCACGGCTATAACAATACCGGAAGATAAACCGGCAAATGAAAACGGATTCGTATACAACAACAACAAGGTAAACCAGGTCGTCATCAGTAAGGGATGAAAGAGATAGGAGAGTATTTTGGATAGGATTTTAATCACTTATTAGTAGTTTAGATTGATTGAATGGTTTGCTGCAACAATTTTTCCATTTTTTACAGCAGGGTACCACTTAGTTTCTTCCATCTGCTTTTTTATTTTGTCTATTTGTTGCTGACTAATTGAATTTGAAGATTCAACACTGACATTACTTACAAAACCTGTTTCTGACACTGAAAACAGGATGTTTAAAGAATGATACGCTTTGTTTTTTTTATTTAAAACCCTGATGCCATCCAATAGTTCATTTTGCAATTGAATCTCATCGCCTTTAAATATTGCTTCTTTATTATTTAAATCCGATTCTCCGTCCAATCTAAAGTTCACCGGAAGCGTATAATACACTTTTACCGGTTTACCTTTCTGAATTCCAGGTGTCCATTTCGGAAATTTTTTAATTACTCTGATTACTTCCGTTCCACACTCTTCACAACCATCGTTTCTCAATATGACAGGTTCAACAACGGAACCATCTGTATCTACTGTGAATTTAACAACTATCTTTCCCTGAAACCCGTGTTCTCTGGCATTATTGGGGTATGTCAGATTTTTTGATATAAATTTCATCAGCTCTGTAGCACCGCCCGGGTATGTCGGCATTACCTCTGCTCTGTCAAATATTTCGGGTTCACGCAACGACAAAGAATCCGTAACAACAGAAGTTTGCGCTCTCAACACAAACCCTGCACAAAAAAATATAAAAAGTAGGAATAATTTTTTCATTGCAGTTGTTATAACTCTTTTCTTAAACGCGCAACCGGTATGTTTAATTGTTCGCGGTATTTTGCTACGGTTCTTCGGGCAATGTTGTAGCCTTTTTCTTTGAGCTGTTCCGTTAAAAACTCATCGCTCAGCGGTTTGGATTTATCTTCTGCAGAAATTAAATCTTCCAGAATTTTTTTCACTTCACGCGTGGAAACTTCTTCTCCGCCTTCCATTTGCAAGCCTTCCGAAAAGAAATGCTTTAAAGAAAAAACACCAAACTCCGTCTGACAATATTTACTGTTGGCTACACGCGAAACGGTGGAAATATCCAAACTCGTAATTTCAGCAATATCTTTCAGAATCATCGGCCGCAGCTTCATTTCATCTCCCGTTAAAAAATATTCTTTCTGGAAAAACACAATGGCTTCCATCGTGACAAACAAGGTATGCTGACGTTGTTTAATGGCATCAATAAACCATTTTGCAGAATCTATTTTTTGCTTTATAAAGACTACAGCTTCTTTCTGTTTCTTATCCTTCATGCTGCCTTTCCCGTAAGAGGTCAGCATTTCTTTAAACGAATCACTGATGCGCAAGTCCGGTGCATTTTTACCATTCAACAACACTTCCAGTTCGCCATTATTATTCTCCACCGTGAAATCAGGGATGATGGTTTGGTGATTAACGGAAGACGTTTCGGAAGCACCGCCCGGTTTTGGGTTCAGGTGTAAAATAACATCAATCGCCGCTTTCAGAGTTGCTTCATCTATATCCAGTGCTTTCAGTAATTTGTCGTAATGCTTTTTGGTAAACGCATCAAATTGCGTGTTGATGATTTTCAGCGCCAGCTTTACATTTGCATTTTGTTCTTTGCGTTCCAGTTGTATTTGTAAACACTCCTGCAGGTTACGCGCGCCAAC
The DNA here is from genome assembly GCA_020848255.1 of Chitinophagales bacterium. Classification (GTDB taxonomy): domain Bacteria; phylum Bacteroidota; class Bacteroidia; order Chitinophagales; family JADIYW01; genus JADJSS01. The sequence goes on along the minus strand of JADLAJ010000151.1, from coordinate 883 downwards.
GCCGGACGGGTCGAAGCGGTGAATGGTACGCAGCACTTCTTCAATTTCCTCCACCGTGGTGGTGACATTTTTCTGAAATGCTAAATCGTCCACAATGGCATCCAGCTCACGGCGCAGATAGCCGTCATCATCAATACTGCCGATTAACTGGTCGGCAATCTGCCATTCATGCTCGTCTAAATCCAGCAAATGCAGCTGTTCGTCTAAGAAATCATGAAAGGTTTTTCCCACCGCCAACGGCATTGTTTTTTTATCTTCTTTTCCTCTGTAATCGTCACCACCATCGTTGTTATAATCAGTATCATCTTTGGTATATTCCTGCACATCTAAGCTATCCGCAAAATCATCCTCGCTGTTACTTTCGTATTGTTCATCATCATCGTCTCGGATTTGTTCCGGCTCTGATAAATCTTCTTTTTCTCCATCGTAATCAGAAATGCTTTCTTCCAGCGCCGGATTTATTTCCAACTCTTCCTTAATGCGTTGTTCTAAATTAGCGGTAGGTACCTGCAATAACTTCATCAGCTGTATCTGTTGCGGCGACAGCTTCTGAAGCATTTTTTGTGATAAGCGTTGATTAAGCATGAAAGGATTTCAGAATTGAGAATTATGAATTACGATTTAAAATTACTACAAAAAACTATTAAAACTCTGCGCTTTTAGGATAACGCGGGAAGGGAATTACATCGCGGATATTGCTCATTCCTGTTACGAATAAAACCAGACGCTCAAAGCCTAATCCAAAGCCTGCATGCGGACAAGTGCCAAACTGACGGGTTTCAAGATACCACCAGACACTTTCTTCTTCGATGCCAAACTGATGTGCGCGTTTTTTGAGTTTCTCGTAATCTTCTTCACGTTGTGAGCCGCCGATAATTTCGCC
>JADLAJ010000150.1 GCA_020848255.1 Chitinophagales bacterium | reverse complement strand
TGGGTGTAAGTGTTCAGGCAGCAAAATACACCTATGTAAGAGCATCTTTTGGACAAGGCTACCGCTTCCCGACTATTGCTGAAAAATTCATCAAAACAGAATTAAGCCCGGGCTTTGGTATTTATCCGAACCGCAATTTAACATCTGAAACCGGTATGACGGTGGAATTGGGTATTAAACAAGGTATTAAACTAGGTAAATATGTAAGAGCATTTGCCGATATTGCCGGTTTCTATTCACAGTATAAAAACATGATGGAGTTTAACTTTATCAACACTCCAACTTTTGGATTCCAGGCTAATAACGTAATAAGCGGAACCATGATATACGGTATGGAAGCAACTATCGGTGGTGAAGGTAAATTATTCGGCAAATTCCCAACTACTTTAAGTTTGGGATATACCTACATCGTACCAAAATATAAAAAATACAGTGAAGACAATCCGGAATACAAAGATTTGGCTAAATACAATGTGCTCAAATACAGAATCCGTCATCAGTTTGTGGGTGTATGGGATGTTGATTTCAAAGGATTTACCTTTGGTCTTTCCGGAACCTTCTATAGCTTTATGGAGAATATAGACAATGTATTCGTGACCATCCTGCCAAGTTACTATGCATATCAAGCATCACATTTAAAGAAAGGTTCCTCATTAAATGATGTAAAACCTAAATTTAAAGGTGACTTTATTCTGGATACACGTATCGGATATCACTTTACACAAGAAAACAGAGACTTTAATTTCTCTTTCATCGTAAAAAATATCACCAACAGAGAATATACTCTACGTCCAACACTGGTAGAACCACCTCGTTCTTTCGGTTTCAGAATGGATATGACCTTTAATTAATACTAAGGAAATCTTAGCTTTATACAAACTTTTGTGAACTCACCGTAATGGTGTATTGTTCACAAAAGTTTGTTTTTTTAATGCGTTTTATAAAAATAGTGCGGTATTTTTGTGCAAACAAATTTGAAATGCAATTTATAAAACTAACTGTTCTTTGTTTTATCTGCTTTTTCTTTCAATCAACACTGTCTGCACAAGATGTTGTCATAAAAGGAAAAATCACCGACTTAAAAACAAAAGAAGCACTCATAGGTGTAAACATCAGTTCTGAAAATAATGTAAACACCGTTTCTGACTTAAATGGTGATTATGAGTTAACAGTTCAGGCTGGCAGACATACACTTACATTCACTTATGTAGGTTATAAAGATTTCTCTAAAGCTATTGACGTAAAAGCGGGTGAAGAGGTCAGCGAAGATATCACGCTCGAAGAAGATGCCAAAAATGTTCTGGGTGATGAATTAGTGGTAACCGGTTCACTCTTCCAGAAAAAAGCCAGTGAAGAAGTAATCTCTATAGAAGTAATTCAACCTAAACTTATACAGAACACCAATGTTACCAGAATAGATGAAGTAATGAGAAGGGTTTCAGGGGTGAATGTGGTGGACGGACAGGCTAATATCCGTGCGGGCAGCGGCTGGGCGTATGGTGTTGGTTCCAGAGTAGCGGTGGTATTAGACGGACAAACTATCCTTTCTCCAGACAGAGGCGACACCAAATGGTCATTACTTCCTATTGAAACAGTAGGACAAATTGAAGTACTGAAAGGTGCTTCCTCTGTATTGTATGGTTCTTCCGCTATGAACGGAACTATTCATTTGCAATCCATCGTTCCCACTAAAAAAGCAATCACACGTTTCTCCGTATTTCAGTCTTTTATCGCTCCTCCGAAACGAAAAGTTACTCAATGGTGGGATTTTCCATTAACTACTTCCGGTGCAAGTTTTATGCGTGCACACAAAGTGACCAATAATTTTGAATATGTGGTAGGCGGAAGTTTTTATATTCAAAATCAGTATTATGAAAACGGATTGGAATATATGGCAAGAGTCACTTACCGCACAAAATGGATTAGCAAAAAAAATGACCGATTAAGCTGGGGTATTGCCGGAAATATGATGACCAACCGTGAAACAGAATTCTTTTACTGGCAAAATAAAGATGACGGGGCTTTGAAACCATCTGCAAGTAACACATTCAGCAACATACGATTAACGGTTGATCCCTATTTTACCGCTTTTGATAAAAAAGGAAACAAACATGAGATTCTAACCAGAATGTATTTTAACCGTCCATCTTTCAATACTAAAACCATACTGGAAAATATTGATTACCGATTTACAAAACAATGGTTACAAAAGGATTTAACCCTCTTAGCGGGAGCCAATGAACAATTTTTATGGATTAACGTACCAGCCTTTGGCGGCAGCGGCAAAAAAGTAGCTAATCTTTTTGCTGCATATATGCAATTAGATAAAAAATATAAAAAACTGACATTATCTGGAGGAGTTCGCTTTGAAACATTTGCCTATCAGAAAAAAGCAGGTGTCACCGGTGCTCAATTCCGTGATGCAAACGGCAAATTAAAATTCTATCTGCCGGGACAATGGAGAGCCGGATTAAACTATCAGGTTACAAAAAAAGCATCCATTCGATTTAATATCGGACAAGCATATCGTTTCCCTAGTTTTGCAGAACGATTTGTAGATGAACAATTAGGCAACTCCGACTTACACTACACGCTTACAGATTACCATCCAATCAGAGATACATTCTACACCACTCAACGGGATTCAGTAGTACCACGATCTACCTTAGCTATTCTACCTAATAATGACCTTGTACCTGAGTACGGCTGGACTACCGAATTTGGCTATCAGCAAAAAATGTCTTCAAAAAACAATGTTTATCATGGTTTATTTGACATCGCTTTCTTCTGGCAGCAATATAAAAACCTCGTAGACTTTAACGTCAATTTATCAGATACAACAGTAAGTTCGTATATTAAACTTAAGGCTGAAAATATATCCAACGCAAGAATTGCCGGATTAGATATGTCATTTAAACACCAGATTTCTTATAAAAAACATGCTATCAATATAACGACCGGATATACCTATTCTCTTCCGATAGAAGTTGATAAATACCTTGGTTATAACCTGAATAAAGTTGGTCCTTATTTCAGTACCTTCTTCCGATATATGTTCAAACCAATCGGTGGTGATACAGCCAGCTATGTATTAAAATACAGAAACAGACATTTACTGACACTGGATGCTGAATATACGTACGACAATAAACTAACCCTTGGTATTGATGCAAGATATTACAGTAACCTGGAAAATTTTGACAAATTATTTTTAGCTATACCAGGGGCGGGCTATCAGGAATATTACAGCACACTTCCGAAGAAAGGAAACTGGGTGGTAAATGCGCGTATTTTTTATACCTATAAAAGCAAACATACTTTTGGTTTCATGGTTAAAAACATGCTCAACAGAGAATACTGGCTCAGGGTAGGAAAACTGGAATCACCTATGAACTTTACACTTCAGTATCGTTTAGAACTTTAGTTAAAAAATATATCTTCATTAATCCTCTCCTTTCGAGAGGATTTTTTATTTTTAGGTATGCCAAATTCAACCTATCAATACTATAACCAACTATTCAAAAATCTTCAATTGCCACTCGCCTATTGTGATGTGGATTTATTAGATAAAAATTGCCAGGATATTGCACATCGTGCCGAAGGAAACAAGACGATTCGTATTGCTTCAAAATCGGTGCGCTGTACTGCTATTCTAAAAAGAATTCTGGAATCCAACCCTATTTATAAAGGCCTGATGTGTTTTACAGGACGTGAAGCATTATTTTTAGCAGAACAGGGTTTTGACGATTTATTGTTAGGTTATCCAATCGTCAATAGAGATGAGATTTATGACATCTGCACTGCCACAAAAAATGGGAAGAAAATCATTTTAATGGTGGATAGTAACGAGCATCTGAAACTCATCGATGCAATTGCAAAAGAAGTGGGTGTTGTGCAGCCATTATGTATTGATGCAGATATGTCCACTGATTTCCCTGGCTTACATTTCGGTGTCTTGCGTTCACCCATAACTTCTGTAGATGCAGGAAAAAGATTGGTGGATTATTTTGATAATTATGAAAATATTTCATTAACAGCTTTGATGGGATATGAGGCACAGGTGGCCGGATTGGGAGAAAATAATCCTACAAACGGCATAAAGAATTTCGTTATTCCTTTTCTAAAGAAAAAATCGATTGCAGATTACACTAAAAGAAGGCAGGAAATCGTAGCCTACATCAAATCAAAAAATCATCCGCTGGATATAGTACATGCCGGTGGCACCGGTAGTATTGAAAGCAGCAAGCAGGAAGACTGGGTAACGGAAATTACGGTGGGCTCCGGTTTTTATTCGCCGGCATTGTTTGATTATTACAATGACTTCAAACATCAGCCGGCAGCAGGATTTGCTGTGCAAATTGTACGCAAACCAAAACCTGATTTTTATACTTGTCTGGGTGGCGGATACATTGCAAGCGGGGCTATAGGAGCAGACAAGCAACCCAAGCCTTATTTACCAGAAGGCATCGTACTTACAGCCAATGAAGGCACAGGAGAAGTGCAAACACCTTGTGAATACAAAGGCTCCGAAAAAATCGGACTCGGGGATACTGTACTATTCCGCCACAGTAAAGCCGGTGAATTATGCGAACGGTTTAACGAATTGCATTTAATTGCCAACGGACAGATAATCGATAAAGTTCCAACTTATCGCGGCCAGGGAAAATGCTTCTTATAATTTCAAAAAAACAAGCGCACACATTTTATACTTATCAAGATTCTATTTTACGTACTTTGCGTACTTGCAAAAAATAAAAAAACAAATCCGTTAAAACAAATTTCAGACAATGATTGAATATCAGGAAGCAGCCATTCGTAAATTAACCTTTCAAAAAATCGGAAACGAATTTCAAAAAATAACAGCTCCCTATTCTTATGAATACGACAACGAGGAAGAAGAGGAAATTCTGAAAAAAATATTTTTGAAACCATTTAGTGCCGGAGCTGCCACTTATGAATTTGCCCACAGCATTGATTTGGAATTACATCCTTTATTCAAATTATCAAAATCTATATTTCATGGCGGTGATTTCGAAACTGTATCACAGCAAATTTTGCAACATTTAAAAACGGTTTCCAAACATCCGAATATTAAAGACGGTGATTTATTTGTAGTGAAATATGACGATGTAAAGCTCAACAATCAGCATTATACAGGTTTGGGCATTTATAAAATTGAAAACAAAGAAAATTTTATAGAAACCAATGCCAACAGCAATGATGAAATAAAACTGGATATCAAACAGGGAATCAGCGGCAGAAAATTAGACAAGGCGTGTCTTATCTTATTAACTGATGAACCCTACACCATTTTTGTTATTGATAATGGCAACAACGGAAATGATACTGATTACTGGATGAATGAATTTTTGGCTGTGGAATTGAAAAACGATTTCATCAACAACACGAGTCAGTTTTTATCTCTAACCAAATCATTTATAACGGAACAATTTCCGGAAGAATATCAAACCACTAAAGCAGATCAAATTGAATTACTGAACCGCTCGGTACAATACTTCAAAAAACACGAAACCTTTGACAAAAGTGAATTTGAAACGGAAGTCTTACAAAATAAAAATGTCATTGAGTCGTTCCGGAATTTTGATGATACTTACAGAGAATACAATGGCATAGATCTGAAAGACACTTTTGAAATTTCACCGCAGGCAGTAAAGAAACAAGCCAGGATTTTTAAAAGCGTTCTGAAACTGGACCGTAATTTTCATATTTACATTCACGGAAACACAGAAATGATCCAACAGGGCATTGACGAAGACGGCAGAAAATTCTATAAAATCTTCTATCAGGAAGAAAGTTAAACCACCT
>JADLAJ010000149.1 GCA_020848255.1 Chitinophagales bacterium | reverse complement strand
GCTGTCTTTTTTGTTGCTTGTGCCATTTATATTAGACTTACAATTTTACTATTTAGTTACTTTCTTTTTACCCGCAACTGTTTTACGTTTTCCTTTACGGGTACGTGCGTTACGTTTAGTGCTTTGTCCGCGAACTGGTAAACCTTTACGGTGACGGATACCTCTGTAAGAACCGATATCCATTAAACGTTTGATGTTTAACTGAACTTCGGAACGTAATTGGCCTTCTACTTTGAATTCTGTGGTGATGGCATTACGAATAGCTGTAGCTTCATCGTCATTCCATTCGTGCACTTTCTTCTGTGGGTCAACACCTGCTGTGGTTAAAATAGCTAATGCTGTTGATCTGCCGATTCCATAAATATAAGTAAGAGCCACGAAGCCTCTTTTATTTTTAGGAAGATCTATACCTGATACTCTTGCCATTGTATTATCCTTGTCTTTGTTTAAATTTTGGATTCTTTTTATTCACTACATACACTCTGCCCTTTCTGCGCACGATGATGCAGTCTTCGCTTCGTTTTTTTACTGATGCTTTTACCTTCATGGTATTCTATCGTTTAGTTTATTTATATCTGAAAGTTATTCTTCCTCTGGAGAGATCGTACGGAGAAATTTCAACCGCGACTTTGTCGCCCGGGAGAATTCGTATGTAATTCATACGCATCTTACCGGATATTGTAGCTAAAATCTCGTGGCCGTTTTCCAACTTAACGCGAAACATCGCTTTAGAAAGAGCTTCCGTGATCGTACCATCTAACTTTATTAAATCTGTTTTACCCATAATTTTCGGACTGCAAATATCGTAATAATTATCTGAAATCCTTAATATATTCTGACTTTTTTATCGCTTCGAATATTAAATTATGGTCACTAAGTATATCAGCTTTCCCTTTTTTTACGGCTACCGTGTGCTCAAAATGAGCGGAAGGCTTACCATCCTTAGTTATTATCGTCCACTTGTCAGATAAAGTCCTTACCTGAAAAGTACCCATATTAATCATTGGTTCTATTGCAATTACCCATCCTTCCTGTAACATCGGCCCTTTTCCTCTCTTTCCATAATTCGGAACCTGAGGATCTTCGTGCAAATTTTTACCTATACCATGACCTACCAAATCGCGGACAACGCCGTATTTATGTGTAAATTCACAATAATTTTGGATAGCAAATCCAATATCGCCTACCCGGTTGCCCGCTACCGCCTGTTCAATTCCGATGTAAAGGGAATTAAACGTAATCTGGAGCAGCTTTTTGGCTTCTGCATCCACCACTCCGATTGGAAATGTAAATGCTGAGTCACCATGATAACCGTCTTTATAGACTCCGCAATCTACCGAAAGAATATCTCCTTCCTGAATTTCTCTTTCAGAAGGAAAACCGTGTACTACCTGCTCATTTACGGAAATACAGAGTGTTGCCGGAAATCCACCGTATCCTTTGAAGGACGGTACAGCTCCGTTATCTCTGATAAATTGCTCTGCAATTTCATCCAGTTTTGAGGTTTTGACACCCGGTTTGATATATTCTACCAGTAACGCATGCGTCTGGCTAACTAACAAAGAACTCTTACGTATATATTCAATTTCTTCCGGAGTTTTTAAATGTATCATTTCTCCTTTGAAATTAATAATCTGTTGACATCACGTTTCTGCCTCTGATCTTTGCTCCTGATTTTGTTAAGCCATCATAGTGACGGCTTAATAAATGAGAATTGATTTGCTGCATTGTATCTAATACTACAGAAACTAAAATTAATAAGGAGGTGCCGCCAAAGAAATAAGCAAACTGACTATTAACACCAACTATTTTTGCAAATGATGGCATAATGGCAATAAACCCTAAAAACACAGAACCCGGCAATGTTATTCTTGACAAAACGGTATCGATGTATTCAGCAGTGTTTGCACCTGGTTTTACACCTGGTATAAATCCATTATTTCTTTTTAAATCATCCGCCATCTGTACAGGATTCATAATTAAAGCTGTATAGAAGTAAGTGAATAAAACTACCATTAAGAACATGATGATGTTATACGGTAATGATGTAAAGTCTGTGATTTGTCTTAAAAATCCAGAAGCAGAACTATCCGGAAATAATTGTGCAATGGTACCCGGGATAAATAAAAATGCCTGAGCAAAGATAATTGGCATTACACCTGCGATATTTACTTTTAACGGTAAAAATCCTCTGCGTTGTGTGTAAGCGTTGTTACCTCCTGACATTTGTTTTGCATAACTCAAAGGTACTTTTCTGATTGCCTGTATCAACATAATGGTTGCAATAATTACCAATCCAAGCACTGCTAATTCTAAAATCAACATTAAAATTCCGCTGCCTGTAATAGCTCTTGCTTTTGCTTCTGCCCAGAAAGATGCCGGCAAGCGGGAAATAATATTAGACATGATAATTAAAGAAGTACCGTTTCCTAAGCCTCTTTCCTGAATCTGCTCACCTAACCACATGACGAAAATCGTACCGGCAATCAGGATAATCATAGTAGATAAAGAAAATAGCGCTGTAGAAATCTCAGGAGAAACGATGTTCTGAGAATACAGGAATTTTACATATGCAAAACCCTGAAACGCGGTTACTAAAACCGTTCCGTATCTCGTGTATTGTGTTATTTTCTTTCTGCCGCTTTCTCCTTCTTTCTGTAATTTCTGGAAATAAGGAACTGCTAAGGTAAGCAACTGCATTACGATAGAAGTAGATATGTAAGGCATGATACCTAATGCAAAAACGGATGCCTTTGTAAAGGCACCACCTGCAAACAAGTCGAATATCTGAAATATACCTTTTGCACCCTCAGTGCTAATTTTCGTTGGGTCTACACCCGGTAATACAACAAAACAACCTAAGCGATAGATAAAAATAAGACCTAAGGTCAAGAATATTCTTTTTCTTAAGTCTTCTATGCTGAAGATATTTTTTAGTGTGTCGAAAAATTGCTTCATAAGCTTATGCTATAAGGGTGGTAGTACCACTATTTTTTTCAATTGCTTCTTTTGCTTTATCACTGAATGCGTGTGCAGAAATTTTCAACGCACCTTTCAATTCACCATTTGCCAAAACTTTAATTTTGTCAGATGCTTTTATCAGTTTCAATGTTCTGTATGTTTCAAAATTGAATTCTGTGATATTGTTTTTTTCTGCTAAAGACTGTAATTCAGCTAAATTGATAGTTCTGAATTCCACTCTATTTGGATTTTTAAATCCGCGTTTAGGGATACGGCGTTGTAATGGCATTTGACCGCCTTCAAAACCTCTTTTAGATTTGTATCCTGAACGTGACTTTGCTCCTTTGTGACCTTTGCCAGCTGTACCGCCTGAACCTGAACCTTCACCACGTGCAATACGTTTACGATTTTTGGTGGCACCTTTAGCCGGTTTTAAGTTATTTAAACTGATACTCATTATTAGATATTTTCTACCGTTACTAAATGTTTTACTTTTGCTACCATACCCAATACCTGTGGTGTAGCTTCTTTTTCAACGCTTCTGTTTACCTTCTGGATACCCAATGCTTTGATGGTATCTTTCTGACGCTGACTTCTGTCGATTGTACTCTTAACCTGAGTGATTTTTATCTTAGCCATAATTTTTTAGCCGTTAAATACTTTAGAAAGTTTAATTCCTCTATCTTTTGCCACACGGAACGGATCTCTTAACATGGTTAATGCACTGATAGTTGCTTTAACAACGTTATGAGGATTTGCAGAACCTAATGATTTTGCCAACACGTCGTGTACACCTGCGCTTTCTAATACAGCACGCATAGAACCTCCTGCGATTACACCTGTACCATGAGAAGCCGGTTTAATCAACACTTTTGCTCCGTCGAATTCCGCTAACTGATCGTGCGGTATCGTTCCTTTTAATATTGGAACTTTTCCCAGATTTTTCTTAGCATCATCAATACCTTTTGCGATTGCTTCCTGTACCTCACGTGCTTTACCCAAGCCATGACCTACAGTACCTTGTCCGTCGCCAACAACTACTAATGCTGAAAAGCTAAATGTACGACCACCTTTTGTAACTTTTGCTACGCGTTGGATACCCACCACTTTTTCTTTCAACTCCAGTTCTGTTGCTGCTCTAACTTTATTTTCTTTTACTTTTGACATATCTTTTATTCCTTATGAAATTAGAATTGTAAACCATTTTCTCTTGCAGCATCCGCTAATGCTTTCACTCTGCCGTGATATAAAAATCCGTTTCTGTCGAAAACTACATGTGTAATATTTGCTGCTTTTGCTTTTTCTGCGATAGCTGCTCCTACTACTTTTGCTTTCTCCGTTTTTGTTCCGGTTGCTTTCAGAGAAGATACAGACAACACTGTTTTTTTTGTTGTATCATCTATGATTTGTGCATAGATTTCGCTGTTACTTCTGAATACAGATAATCTCGGACGATCTGCTGTACCGCTCAATTTTTTGCGAATACTGAATTTTATTTTTTCCCTGCGGGACAATTTATTTGTTACTGCCATGACAATAATATTTATTTTATGATGGTTACACGTTATTTGGCGTGCTTACCGATTATTTTTTACCTGCTGATTTACCCGCTTTCTTACGTAAAATCTCTTCAGTATACTTAATACCTTTACCTTTATATGGTTCAGGTTTTCTTAAGCTTCTGATTTTCGCAGCTACCTGTCCTATTAGTTGTTTGTCTGTACTTTCCAGAATGATACGTGGTGGTTGTCCTTTAACTGTTTCCGTTGTTACTTTAATTTCATCCGGTAACATTACATAGATAGGGTGAGAGAAACCGATTGACAATTCTAATAATTGTCCCTGATTGCTTGCACGAAAACCTACGCCGACAACGTCTAAAGTTTTTTTGAAACCTTCGCTTGCACCCACTACCATGTTGTTTACCAAAGATCTGTATAATCCGTGTAATGCTTTATGGCGTTTTTGTTCTGTTGGGCGTTCCAACACGATTTTTCCGTCTTCTACTTTAACGATGATATCTCTATCTACTTTTTCAGTTAAAGTTCCTTTCGGTCCTTTCACAGTAACAACGTTATTATCTGCAACGTTTACTTCTGTTTTGGCCGGTATTGTTATTGGTAATTTTCCTACGCGTGACATGCCTGTTTTTTTTAAGATACTATGCAAATAATTTCACCACCTACTTTCAGGTTTTTAGCTTGTTTATCAGTCAAAATTCCTTTTGACGTAGATAAGATTGCTACACCTAAACCATTTTTTACTCTTGGAATGGCAGCCACGTGAGCGTAACGACGCAAACCTGGTTTTGACACTCTGATCAATTCTCTGATAGCCGGTTCTTTTGTTTCAGGATTGTATTTCAATGCAATCTTGATTGTTCCCTGAGGACCGTCTTCTTCAAATTTGAATTTTAAGATATAACCGTTATCGTGTAAGATTTCAGTTAATTTCTTCTTCATGTTAGAAGCAGGAATGTCAACGATGGTGTGACCAGCGAGTTGTGCATTTCTGATTCTTGTTAGAAAATCTGCTATTGGATCTGTAACCATTTCTATTTTTTGTTTTAGATCGCTTAGATGTGAGACTTAAATTGGTGTCAATTCAGTTTCCCACCTTCACTTTTATTTTTAAAAATTTATTTTTCTCTTACCAGCTTGCTTTGGTTAAACCAGGGATTTTACCGTAGCTTGCTAAATCTCTGAATTGTATTCTCGACAATCCGAAGAATCCGATGTATCCTCGAGGACGACCTGTCAGTTTACATCTGTTTCTGTAGCGAACCGGTGATGCGTTTTTTGGAAGTTTATCCAATGCTGCATAATCGCCTTCTTTTTTTAACTGATCACGCTTTGCTTTGTACTTAGTGATTAACTTCAAACGCTTCGCGTCGCGTGCTTTCATTGATTCTTTTGCCATGCTTATTTTTTCTTAAATGGTAAACCAATTTCTTTTAATAATGAATGTGCTTCGTCATCAGTAGTAGCTGTTGTCACGAATGTGATATCCATACCGCTGATTTTAGAAATCTTATCGATGTCGATTTCCGGGAAGATGATGTGTTCTGTGATACCTAAAGTATAGTTTCCTCTCCCGTCAAATGATTTATCATTGATACCTTTGAAGTCACGTACTTGTGGTAAAGCCACAGCCATTAATCTTTCCAAGAACTCATACATTCTTTCACCACGCAGTGTTACACGAACACCAATTGGTAAGTCTTCTCTTAATTTGAAGTTAGAGATTGCTTTCTTAGATTTGGTAGACACTGCTTTCTGACCTGAAATTCTTGAAATTTCGTCAATAGAGTTATCTATTAATTTCTTATCTCCAACCGCAGCACCTACTCCCTGATTGATTACAATCTTGGATAATTTTGGCACCTGCATTACTGATTTGTAGTTGTACTTTGCTTTCAAAGCCGGTACTACCACTTCAGTATATTTTTTCTTTAATGTAGGAATGTAACTCATTACTTAATTATTTCTCCTGTTGATTTTGCAATTCTTACTGTTTTACCATCTTCTACTTTTCTGCCTACTCTGGTCGCTTTTCCGCCAACAGACAGTTTTAAGTTAGAGATATCAATTGGCGCTTCTTTTTTAATGATTCCGCCTTGTTGATTTTGTGCATTTGGTTTTGTGTGTTTAGATATAATTATTACACCTTGAACCAATGCTTTGTTTTCTTTAGGAAATACTTCCAATACTTTACCGCTTTTGCCACGATCTTCACCGGTGATAACGATAACTGTATCTCCTGTTTTTATTTTTAATTTCGGCGCAAAACGCTTTTGTGCTTGTGTGCTCATGTTATAATACTTCTGGTGCTAATGAAATAATTTTCATAAAATCTTTATCTCTCAACTCTCTCGCAACAGGGCCGAAGATACGTGTGCCACGTGGCTCGTCGTTGTTGTTCAACAATACTACTGCATTGTCGTCAAAACGAATGTATGTCCCGTCTTTGCGTTTAATTTCTTTTTTAGTTCTAACAACTACCGCTTTGGATACTTGTTTTTTCTTCACGTTTCCTCCCGGCATCGCGTCTTTCACAGACACTACGATTTTATCTCCGATAGAAGCATAACGTGCTCTTGTGCCTTTCAATACTCTGATGCAAAGTACTTCTTTGGCTCCGCTGTTGTCAGCTACTCTTAATCTTGATTCTTGTTGTACCATGTTTATTTAGCCTTTTCAACGATTTCTACTAATCTCCATCTTTTTGTTGCACTCAAGGGACGTGTTTCCATAATTTTTACGGTATCGCCGATGTTGCATTCATTTTTTTCATCGTGTGCATGGAATTTCTTAGTTTTCTTTAAGAACTTTCCGTACTTAGGATGTTTTAATTTACGAACTACAGAAACTGTAATTGTTTTTTCCATTTTATTGGAAGAAACTACCCCAACTCTTGTTTTTCTTAACTGTCTGTCTGTTGTTATCTCTGTTGACATTTGCATTTATTTATGCTTGTTTAGATAATTGTCTTTTTTTCAATTCTGTGTGGATACGTGCAATGTGTTTTCTGGTTTCGCCCAACACATTGGTGTTTTCCAAAGGAGTAATTGCGTGGTTGAAACGTAATTTTGTCAATTTCATTTTTGATGCTGACAATTCGTTTTTCAACTCTTCTTCACTCCATCCTGTTATTTCGCTATATGCTACTGTTGCTGCCATAGTTGTTTATTTTATTAATTAGCTGCGTCGTAATCTCTTCTTACGATGAATTTGGTTAACACCGGTAATTTTTGTGCCGCCAATTTTAAAGACTCTTCTGCGACTTGTCTGGATACTCCTTCTATTTCGAAAAGGATTCTTCCCGGTTTTACCACTGCAACCCAGTGATCTAATGAACCTTTACCTTTACCCATACGAACTTCGGCTGGTTTCTTGGTGATTGGTTTATCAGGGAAGATGTTAATCCATACTTTACCTTCACGTTTCATATGTCTGGTCAGTGCAATACGAGCTGCTTCTATCTGACGGTCGGTTAACCATCCTTCGTCTAAGGATTTCAATCCGAATGAACCGAATGACAACTGCGAACCTTTGTACGCAATGCCTTTCATTTTCATTTTGTGAACTCTTCTAAATTTTACTCTTTTCGGTTGTAACATGACACCTTAATTATTCTTGTTATTATTTTTTTCTTGGTCCTCTGTTTTCTGTTCTTTCGCCACGTGGTTTTCCGCCACCAGCTCCGCCGCGTTTGTCGCCACCGCCTCTTCTGTCATCTCTTCTGTCTCCGCCACCTCTTCTGTCATCACGACGATCGCTTCCTTTTTTGCTGCCTTCATCCATTCCGATGTTTGGAGACAAGTCACGTTTTGTAAATACTTCACCTTTACAGATCCATACTTTTACACCGATTTTACCGTAGATCGTTTCTGCTTCTTTCCAAGCGTAGTCGATATCTGCTCTGAATGTATGTAAAGGAGTACGACCTTCTTTATATTCTTCACTTCTTGCCATCTCAGCTCCGCCTAAACGACCTGAACATTTGATTTTGATACCTTCCACACCTAAACGCATTGCTGATGCGATAGCCATTTTCACTGCACGACGGAAATTCACACGAGCTTCTAATTGTTTGCAAACTGTTTCGCCAACGATAGCTGCATCTATTTCCGGTCTTCTGATTTCAACGATATTGATTTGAACATCTTTTTTCGTCAATTTCTTGATTTCTTCTTTGATTCTGTCAACCTCATTTCCACCTTTTCCGATGATGATACCAGGACGTGATGTATTGATAGAAATCGTAATTCTGTTTAATGTTCTTTCGATTACTATTTTAGATATACCGCCTTTCTGGATACGTGCGTTTAAGTATTTACGAATTTTTTGATCTTCGATCAATTTGTCGCTGAAATCTTTGCCGCCGTACCAGTTAGAATCCCATCCTCTGATGATACCTAACCTATTTGCTATCGGATTTGCTTTAGTACCCATTAATTATCTTTTATTTTAATTTTCGTTTGTTGAATCTTCAGTTACTGTTTCTGCGTTTGCCAATGTACGGCTTGCTAATTGCAAGGTAATGTGGTTAGAACGTTTACGGATTCTGTATGCTCTTCCCTGAGGAGCCGGTTGAAAACGTTTTAACATTCTTCCGCTGTCAATAGTAATTGCTTTTATAAATAATTCGCTGTCTTCTGCTTTAGTTTCAAATTTTTGTTCCCAATTTGCAACTGCTGAACGAACTAATTTTTCCAATGTTTTAGATGCGTGTTTTGTAGAGAACGTTAAAATATTCAATGCGTCCAATACATTTTTTTCACGTATTACATCAGCCAGCAATCTCATTTTACGAGGAGAGGTTGGAACACCAACAGCTTTCGCATCGCAAACTGTTTTTTTAGCTTCTTTTCTAGCTTCTGCAACTAATCTTTTTCTTGCGCCCATGGTTTACTTTATTTTCTGTTACCTGAATGTCCTTTAAATTGTCTGGTTGGAGAGAATTCACCTAATTTATGACCAACCATATTTTCTGTTATGTACACAGGTATAAATTTATTTCCGTTATGTACTGCAAATGTATGTCCTACAAACTCCGGTGTAATCATAGAGGCTCTTGACCATGTTTTGATTACTGTTTTTTTACTCGCGGCATTCATAGCGTCCACTTTACCTTGTAAATGGTATGCTATGTAAGGACCTTTTTTTAAACTTCTTGCCATTCTAGTATCTATTATTTTTTAGCTCTTGAAATGATGTATTTATTCGATGCTTTATTTTTTGTTCTTGTTTTGTATCCTTTAGATGGAATACCTTTTCTAGAACGTGGGTGACCACCTGAAGCTCTACCTTCACCACCACCCATCGGGTGATCTACCGGGTTCATCACTACAGGACGCGTACGAGGTCTTCTGCCTTTCCAACGGGAAGCACCTGCTTTACCGCGGATAGTCAAACTGTGATCAGAGTTAGAAACTGTTCCGATAGTAGCTAAACAAGTTCCTAAGATTTGTCTTGCTTCACCTGAAGGCAATTTTACGTTCACGTATTTTCCGTCTTTACCTGAAAGCTGCGCAAATGTTCCTGCACTTCTGCAGATAGATGCACCTTTTCCCGGTTGTAATTCGATGTTGTGAATAACAGAACCTAAAGGCATGTTTGCCAATGGTAAGGTGTTTCCAACTTCAGGTTGTACGCTTTGACCTGAAACGATTTCCTGACCAACTTTCAAACCTTCCGGAGAAATGATGTATTTTTTCTCTCCGTCTTTATATACCACTAATGCGATAAATGCAGAACGGTTTGGATCGTATTCGATAGATTTTACGGTAGCAGGAATATCGAATTTATTTCTTTTGAAATCAATAATACGATATTGTTTTTTGTGACCTCCACCAATGTAACGCATTGTCATTTCACCTTTTTGGTTACGACCACCAGAACGTCTGTTAGGTGCTAACAAAGACTTTTCAGGTACGTTTGTCGTAATTTCAGCGAACGAGTTAGAGATTCTGTATCTCAAACTGGGCGTTATCGGATTGTATTTTTTAGTTGACATTGCTTAAAACTTTCTTTTAAATTAAATTTCGTTGTAGAAATCAATTGTTTCGCCTGCAGCTACTTTTACGATTGCTTTTTTGTAGCTTCCTTTTCTTCCTGAGATTACTCTGGTTTTAGTGTTACGGTTCTTTGGTTTGGAAGCGATAATTAAAGTATTCACTTCTTCAACATTTACGCCGTACATTTTCTCTACCGCTTTTTTAATCTCTACTTTGTTTGCCTTCTTTTCTACTAAAAAAGTATACTTACCTGACTTTTCAGAAAGTGCAGATGCTTTTTCGGTGATTAAAGGTTTTTTCAGAATTTCCATTCTATATTAATTTTGTGAATTTGCAATTGCTTCGATTGATTTCTCGCTAATCAAAATCGTATTGTTGTTCATAATCTCATATGTGTTCAGGTTTTCTGCTATAGCGATAGCTGCTCCCTGTACATTTCTGCTTGACAAATAAACGTTGTCGTTTAATTCCGGCAATACCAATAATGATTTTTTGTTTTCCAAACCAAAAGCTGTTAAGAATTTGATGTATTCTTTAGTTTTTGGAGCGTCGAAAGAAAAATCTTCTACTATTTTAATTGAACTACCAGCTGCTTTTACTGATAATGCTGAATTCTTTGCTAATGATTTTACTTTTTTGTTCAATTTAAAATCATATGATCTTGGACGAGGTCCGAAAATACGCGCACCGCCTTTGAACAAAGGATTCTTGATACTACCTTTTCTAGAACCACCGGTACCTTTTTGTTTGTGCAATTTTCTGGTAGAACCTGATAATTCAGATTTTTCCAATGTTTTATGCGTACCGCTTCTTCTTCCTGCTAAATATTGTTTAACAGCTAAGTAGATAACATGCTCATTCGGTTCGATACCGAAAATTGCTTCAGGCAATTCGATGCTGCGACCAGTGGCTTGTCCGTTAATATTATATACTTCTGCTTTCATCTCTTATTATTTTAAAAATTTTTACCCTAAATCCCTAAAGGGAAAATTTTTATTTACTTTTCTTTTCGATTATTACATAAGAACCATTGTGACCAGGGATTGCTCCTTTTACGATGATTAAATTTTCTTCTGCAATTAATTTTACAATCTTGATGTTCAATTCTTTCACTCTGTCAGTTCCCATACGGCCACCCATCTTCATACCTTTCATAACACGAGCCGGTGTAGAGCAAGCTCCTAATGAACCCGGTGCACGTAAACGATTGTGCTGACCGTGAGTTTGACCACCCACACCACCGAATCCGTGACGTTTTACAACACCCTGGAATCCTTTTCCTTTGGAAGTACCGATGATCGCTACTTTTTCTCCTTCTGCTAAGATTTCAGATGTTACAACATCTCCAACATTCAAGTTGTCCATTCCTTTGAATTCTACCAGTTTTGCTTTTGGAGCAGCGCCTGATTTTTCAAAGTGTTTCAACAATGGTTTAGTGGTGTTTTTTTCTTTCTTATCACCGTAACCTAATTGTACAGCATCGTAACCGTCTTTATCTTTCGATTTTTTCTGAGTTACCACGCATGGACCAGCCTGAATAACCGTGCAAGGAATTATTGCACCGCCTTCGCCGAAAATACTGGTCATACCTACTTTTGTTCCTATTAATCCTGCCATGACTTATTACACTTTAATTTCTACATCCACACCTGATGGTAATTCTAATTTCATTAATGCATCTACAGTTTTAGGTGTTGCGCTATAGATGTCCAGTAATCTTTTATACGTACATAATTTGAATTGCTCGCGCGCTACTTTATTCACGTGCGGAGATTTCAATACTGTAAAAATCT
>JADLAJ010000148.1 GCA_020848255.1 Chitinophagales bacterium | reverse complement strand
TCCGAGAGGCGTGGCCGTCGTTATTCCGGATGATATATCTCAGCGGTTTGCTTACGAACTGGCTGAAGTGGAAATTAAAGCAACGAATACCACCTCTTCTGAGATTAAATTAGGTACCTCCGCTACGGATGCTTTGTTTGTTTCTTTGAAGTTTTATGCCACAGAAACAGGCTCTAAAGGTTTTGTTTCGCAATATCCTTTGTCGTTTGGTTCTATATATAATATGATGGAGCCGGCACAACCGGAAAAACTGACACCTGTTTTTAAAGAAACACAGGCTATGATTAGTGATACATACAAACCTGGACAAACAAAAACATCCAAAGGTATCATTGTTTGTCTGGCAAAAGCGGCAAAACACATTGATAAAATAGTAGTAAATAATCAGGAATTCGGCACCAATAAATCATATGGTTGCCCTGCGAATTTGTAAGAATTTTACTATTTATTCCATTCTACTGTTACAATGATTTCATTTTTTCTTCCGAAAAGCTGGTAAGGAGGATTGTATCCTAAATAACGGAAATTACCATGGTGTACAATACCTTTATTCATTAGTATGGTTTTGAATTTCTCAGTGTTTTCTTTTATTTTCTCATCAGAAGAATAACCTCCGAATCTTATCGCTGCTACATATTCGTCTCCGGATTGTGTAAGCACTATTTTAGAATCTGTTGGTTTTGGTAAATTCTCAGTGTTGTAAGCTTCAGGCATCACGAAACTCATGCTGGAACCCGTTTCTTTTATATCCATGTGTACCGGTGCTGTCATTGATATGTTTTTATTAGACGCATTTCCTCCGAAAATATATCCTGCAAGTTTTCTGAATCCGGCACTTGATAATTCCTTGTAGCTTCTGGCATTCATTTGTATGGTTGCCAGCGTAGCTGATGGATAGAACCGTATTTCAATATCCCCGAGAGATTTCAATAAGGTATATTTCTGTTGTTCGGTTTTAAAGATAGACATGGTGATATAGATTTGCGAGATAATAAATACTACCAGTAATACAGCAGTGGTAATTTTAAGTAGTTTCATAAAAAGAGTGCAGATACAATAATTACAACCAAAAAATAAACAAATTGTTCAATGTATATTAGTACTTTAATTGTTTTCCATGCACAGAGAACTGCTGTACTATCCAATCGTCACAATAGTTTGGATGAATAACTTTTTGCATACGTGCATGTTTCCACAACTTAGAAAAAGTATTTGGCAAACGATTGAAATACCGAAATGCGGAAGGCAGCGTGCCGAACATACATTCAGCCAGTAAGAAATGCGCGTCTTCTCTGGCGGCACCGGAAGCACGAATCATCTGGCGTTCAGCAGGATTGATGCGGTATCTTTTTACATATTCCAGTAAATTGGCATGATAGTTTTTATCTTCCGTAATGGCCATAATGGAATGGTAGCGCGGATGCGTTTTATCCAGCATTTGCTGTGTTTGCAGCACCATTTCTTCCAGTCCGTCTTCAAACTGATCTAGCAATTGCAAATCATACACAGGATTGGCATGTACCACTTCGAGCAAATGGCAAATGATGGTATCGCGCGGCACCCGGATACCGATAGGGTCGGAGATGCCGGAAGGGTCGTTCAGAAAACGTAATATCTGATGAAAGGTAAAGTTGATGTTTTTGGTTTTGTAATAGCTGGCTGCACCCGGTGAAATGAAATAGCGCAGCATATCATAGGCACCAAACCACAACTGCTTTTGCGAAGGAATCTGTTCGATGAATCCTATTTGCTGTAAACGCTGCAGGCGTTTGTTTTGTGCCGGTAAATAAAAGGTGTTAAATAAAGTGCTGATGAGTCTTCCCGTTTTATTAAGTATAACAGAGGGTGAGCCGATAGCCCTTATAATTAGTTTTATGGGATGTTGTTTAAGCCGGTCGGTAGCATCTTCGCTTTCCGGTTCTGCGGTATTTTTGAGATACTCATCCAGAGAAATGGTTTTGTTGTCGGCAATTAAACGGCCATAACTGTCTTTTTTTATTTCCGGTATAATATGCATTTTATAGTATGGATATCATTCGAATGGCTATAAAAAATCAGCATCAAAATGCAGTGGCAGCAAATCTTTAATGGATTTAAAAACATACATCTCGCCGGTTTCCCCCATCAGTACTACTTCAATATCCTGTTTGTGTTTGCACTCCGCTTCAAAAATTGTCTGCCGGCAAATGCCGCAGGGTGCCGCAGGTGTAGATACCGGATTATGCGCACTGCTGCAGGTAATGGCAATGGCTTTTATCTTTTCATGGGATGCCAACGATGCAGCGGCACTCAAAGCCGTACGTTCCGCACAAAATCCGATAGGATAGGAGGCATTCTCCTGATTACTGCCATGAATGACATTGCCGTTATTTAATAATAAGGCCGCACCAACATTGAAATTAGAATAGGGCGCGTAACTACCGTCTTTTGCTTTGCGCGCTTCGGTCATTAAATGTTTGTAATTTTCCGGTACATCGTCCCAGGTTTCGTAACAGGTATAGTTGATTTCAAATTTTAAATTTTTATTCATCGAATAGCTTTTTCAATGTTAATAATGTCTGCAGCAACAGTTGTTATGCTTGTCATTGTAATACTTACATAACGCGGATATTTAAAGATAGTTTTTTTAGTTAACTTTGGAAGTACATTTTTTTATGAATAAATTATCATCTCTTTTTATCCTGCTACTTTTCTTAGTGTCCTGCAAGAAGCTGGAAACAGAGCCGCCTGTGGTGACTATCTTTTCACCAACAGCAACAGACTCCTTTTATGTAGCAGATTCTGTAAGGGTAAACTTTAGTATCTCGGATAAAAACCTTACTTCCTATAAGATTATTATCTACAATTTTTATAACCGTAAAATTTATTTAAAAGAAGAAGCTGCCGTTTCAGATAACTCCATAACAATTGACAAGAAATTATTCTTCTCCGTGAATGCAGATACCACAGCTTACTTAAATATTTTAGGTATTGATAAAAACGGGAATACCGGCGGTGCAGGTGTTAAGTTTAAAATTAAGATATAAGTTTATTCATTCATTAGTCTGTCCACTAATATTTTTACACCCACACTAGCTTTTTCAGTAATGTATTCCACATTTTGCATGTTGGAAATAGTAGGTTTGTTAGGGTCAATCACATATTTAGGGACAGTAAAATCGGTGTAATGTACCAATCCTGCTGCCGGATAAACGACCAGAGAAGTGCCAATAACAATAAATATATCAGCCTGTGATGCAATCTTGCCTGCCACTTCTATCATTGGTACCTGCTCTCCAAACCATACAATATGAGGGCGAAGCTGTGCACCTTTCTCACATCTGTCACCTACCTTCAAATCCTGCTTCCATTCGTAAATAAGATGTTCATCCAGTGTGCTTCTTACTTTCAGTAATTCACCGTGCAGGTGCAATATATTTTTGGAACCGGCACGTTCGTGCAAATCGTCTACGTTTTGTGTAATGATGTGTACGTTGTATTTTTCTTCCAGCGTGAGTAATAATTTATGCGCTTCGTTCGGTACGCATTCCTGCAATTGTCTGCGTCGCTGATTATAAAAATCCAGCACCAATTCTTTGTTTCTTCGCCAGGCATCAAAAGTGGCTACGTCTTCAATACGATGATTTTCCCAGAGTCCGTCGCTGTCGCGGAAGGTTTTAATACCGCTTTCCGCACTGATGCCGGCACCTGTTAAGACTACGATATTCTTTTTACTCAAGACGCTTGTTTTTTAATTTCTTTGAAGCTGTTACCTAAATTATTAATGATATCTGACGCTATCAAGCTTTCCATACTTTGTTCTTGTAAGGCCAAATCGCCGGCTAAACCATGCAGGTAAACACCGAGAATAGCACTGTCTATCGGGGAGTATTGTTGTGCTAGAAATCCCGCAATAATTCCTGTTAATACATCACCGCTGCCACCCGTAGCC
>JADLAJ010000147.1 GCA_020848255.1 Chitinophagales bacterium | reverse complement strand
TGGAAAACGTGTGTGCCATAGGCATTTACATACACCGAATTTTTAATATTGTTGGCGTTTAAAATATCTTTTAAAGCTAAGGCGCCCCAGTTTTCAGGCCCCAGAATAGTCGTCTTGTTTGGATTCACCACCCAGTCTAAAGCACCGCATAAAAAGATGGCAGGCGTTTTATCCTGATTGTCAATAATGGCACCTAAACCCTCGTTTGGCCCGGGTAATCCTGCGCCTAAAACCCCCGTTGCTACAATTCCGTTTTGGTTAATAGGCTGGCCGTAATTCAATTTGCCTTTTACGCAATTAAATAATGGATGTGTCATATTATTTGCATCGGCATAGGTAAAAAATAAAGATGCATTAGCACCTAAACTTCCGCCAACCGTAAAAAAATTCGTGGTGTCCACCGAATAGTTTCTGAAATTATCCACCATGTATTTTCTGGCAGCATTACTTAAAAAGAAATTAATAAACATGGACGTAAAGAACTTGTCTTTTCCGCTACTGTAATTAAGTCCGTTGCATTGATTAATTACTTTATTGGTAAAATAATTGACGTTGTTTCCTTTTTTATCAAATCGTGTAGCCACACTGCCTACGTTTTCATAATAGGCTACCACATATCCTCTCAGCGCATAATCCACAGCAGAAAGATTGGACATCGACCAACTGAAATTTTCGCCATTACCATTGGTCAAAAGGATACATCTTTTTTGAGCGTCTTTATATACAGGCTCTAAAATGAGCATACGCACATTGTCTTTTGTGTAAAATACCTTAGTGGCTTTTATGGATTCATTCAGGAAATATTCCTTGTTCATTTCACCCAAATTAAAAACATCCGATAAGCGGTGCGATAAATCCAGGATGGATAAATTATAAGCATTCAGGTAATTTCCGCCAGTGTAAGACATTGGAACAGATAAGGCAGTTGTGTTTACATCTACATAATTGAAGGATGTACTGGTTTGTGCATGGCAAAAATGAGCGGTAAGGATAAATAGAATAGCATATAATTTGTTCATAACAAGGTGTTTAATACAGATTTTAACAATAAACGTGCAATTTCTGTACCACAAAATTAATGCTAAAAAATGCAAAAGGTGTTATTTTTTTAAAATCCTTTCTTATTCAATTTTTGTATCTTTATAGCGTGGAAGAAGTACAAAAAAATATAGAAGCCATCATTTTTGCGGCAGAAAGTCCGATAAAAGTGGATGAATTGCTGACCTATCTGAATAAGACGGCAGAAACACCTTTTACACAAGAGGAAATAGAAGGTGTTATTTTTGTGATTAAAGAAAAATACACTGCTGATTTATTTCCGTTTGAGTTAGGTGAAGTTGGCGGTGGTTATCAGTTTTTAACCAAAGCAGATTATCATGTGCCTGTTTCTGCATTTTTAAACAGAAATACGGTTAAACGTTTAACAACAGCTGCCCTCGAATCACTGGCAATTATCGCGTACAAACAACCGGTTACTAAAAACATCATTGAAACCATTCGTGGTGTCAATGCAGATTATACCATTCAGAAACTGATGGAAAAAGAACTGGTGGAAATTGCCGGCAGAAGTACAGAACCGGGCAAACCATTATTATACAAAACAACACAGCAATTTTTAGATTACTTCGGCATCAATTCCTTAGATGAATTGCCGAAACTAAAAGAATTTGAAGAACTACAAAACCAAATAGGTGAGAAAGAGAATATCGAGAGCGCCAATTCAGCCGCTGACATCGCCCAACAAAACTAACTTCCAGAAAAACAAGAAGTCTTTTGTTCCGAAAAATGATCCGTTTGCCTATAAAATAGAGCAGAGTGTAAAGGATTTCAAACCCCCTAAAGAAGAAGCCGTTTCAGATGAAACCCGTTTAAATAAATTTATCTCCAACGCTGGCGTGTGCTCGCGCAGACAGGCAGACGAATACATTAAAGCCGGTTATATTTCTGTGAATGATGCGGTGGTGTTAGAGATGGGTTACAAGGTAAAACCCAAAGATGTGGTGAAGTTCAAAAACAAAAAAGTACAGAACGAAAAGAAAGTATATATTCTGCTGAATAAACCTAAAGGTTATTTAACCACTGTTTCTGACGACAGAGAACGCCAGACGGTAATGGATTTGGTAAGTACAGTGAAAGACGCACGATTATATCCTGTTGGCCGTTTAGATAGAAATTCTACCGGTGTATTGTTGCTGACAAATGACGGTGAACTGGCACAAAAACTGTCACACCCAAGCGGTGAGGTAACCAAAGTATATCAGGTAGAGTTGGATAAAGCTTTAGATTCAAAAGACTTGCTGAAAATAAGAGCCGGTGTAGAACTGGAAGACGGTAAAGCCAATGTGGATCAGGTGGATTATACCTTGCCGCGCGGCGACGACAGACATGTGGGGATTGAATTGCACAGCGGTAAAAACAGAATTGTACGCCGAATTTTTGAAAGCTTAGGCTATGAAGTACAAAAGCTCGACCGGGTGCTTTATGCGGGATTAACCAAGAAAAATTTACCACGTGCCAAATGGCGTTTTCTCACTGAGAAAGAAGTCATCTTCCTGAAATATTTTATCGCGAATAAGAAAGAGAAAAAAGCGAAAGAAGAGAAATAATCTGAATCTGGATTTGTTGGATAAATGGATTGTCGGATATTGATAATCCTGGTCATCCTAAAAATCGGATAAATCCTAATTCAGACAAATGAATCACCAGAACTTAATTTTACCGGCAGCAAACCAGCACATTCTCAACAACATAAAACCGTTGGTGAAACGAGAAATATTGGTGTCACCATACGTTCTTTCTCTGTAGCGAATTGGTAAATCAATAATCTTTAAGTTGAGTTTGTACGCGCCAAACAGTAAATCGAAATCACCGAACGGATCAAAATCGCCAAAGAATTTCCTGTTTTCAATCAGTTTCAGATAATCTTCGCGGAACATTACTTTCGTGCCGCATAAACTATCTTTTATAGGCTGCTCTAATAGCCATGAAAAAACCCAGGAAAAGAATTTATTTCCTAAAGTATTTAAGAAACGCATGGCATCTTTATCCATCGGATACACCAGGCGTGAACCGTTGATGAATTCACCTTTTCCGGTAGCGATGGCATTATAGAATTTCGGTAATTCTTCCGGCGGCATAGTCAGGTCTGCATCCAGAATCATCAGAATATCCTGAGTAGCGATTGAGTAACCTTTGCGCACTGCATCGCCTTTTCCTTTGCCGGGCTGTTGTGCAATTTTTATATCGTGAGAATCTCTGTATTTCTCCTGTATTTCCTGAATCTTTTGCCAGGTATCATCCGAAGAATTTCCTTCCACAAAAATGATTTCCTGATGCTTGCCGAATTTAGGTAAACGCAGAATCGCATTCTCGATATTGCCGCTCTCGTTGCGCGCCGGAATACAAATGCTCACGGAATATTTCTCTGCAACATCTTGTTCATGGACGTTTGAAAATGGACGAGCAAATAAAAACTGATTTAAACATAGCGATTTGAAAATCGGCAACTTTGCCACATATTTATTTATAAACCACGATAAAACCGGAATATTGATTGGTAGCAATAAACGCTTATTACTTCTGTACGTTTCAAAGCCAGACAAGTATAATAAATTTGAAATATCTTTCGCATCTAACCAGTTTTGCTGCGGAGATTTTTTCTTGTAGCCAATGGTTTCTCCAAAATTTAAAATCGGTTCCCACCAGTGATTGTAATAAGAAATAATGACGCGGGTGTGTTCGTGACAATTCTTTTTAATGGCGTATAACACATCCTGAATATTGTCTAAATAACCGATGATATTATTGAAAATAATGACATCAAATTTTTTATCCAGCGTAATATTTTCTGCATCCATTACCAGAAATTCCACGTTGGAATAAGAAGTTTTCGCCACTTCTATCATCTTAGAAGAGAAATCAATGCCCGTTTTTTGTTTTCCCTTTAATCCATGAATGGTTTCTCCACAGCCACAGCCAATCTCTAAAATGGAATCCGTTTCACTGATGAAGAAATTAAAATAATTTTCGATGTCTTTGCCGTAATAAGAAAAACGCTTACGATACTGCAGATAATTGGATGCAATATTTTCAAAGTGAGTAAATATATGTTGTTTGCGATTACTGTTCATATTACTGAGGGATAGCTAAAACGTCAATGCTGCCGTATTTAGGCAAATGATTTTTATAGTTTTCTAAAGTAATTTCTTTTAAATTATCTGAATCAAATAATTTATAATTGAGAGACTGAAAATAGTTCCAGTAGAAATCGAAATCAAAGCTTTTCTCATTCATTACATAAAGGCCAAGTTCAAAGATGATTTTTGGCCGGCATGCTGAGATTGAATTTTTACCGCCTAAGAAAATTTCATATTCATGTCCGTCTGTATCAATCTTAATGAAATCAATTTTATGGATATTATTTTTTGTTACAAAGTCGTCTAATGTAATAGAAGGAACCCCTTCTGCCGACATAGGTGTACCAAGATGAAATTCATGGTCACTTTCCGTTCTTTTAGTTAAACTCCAGCTGGAAAATGCAACAATATCGGGATTGTCGTCAGACTTGGCTGAAACAAAGCAATTGGTAATAATGATGTTTTTTGCTAACTCCTGATTTAGTTCGATATTTCTGTAAAGTTTTTTCAATGCATAGTGTGTAGGCTCAAACGCATATACTTTTCCTTTTTTTGCTTTACTGGCAAAATTTAAGGCCATAATTCCAACATTTGCACCGATATCAAAGATGATATCATCCTCTTTTAACTGAACAAACTTATTTTCATATACATGCGATTGGAAATTTTTAAAGAGATATAAGGAAAGGTCAATACCTTCAGTGAGGTCAAGTTCGAAATTTATATTGTTTCTGGATACGATATGTTTTTTCTTGGTGTCAACAAAAACAGAGGTAAAGAACAAGAGAATCTTTGCACCAAATATTTTAACACGGGTAAGAGGAATATTTCTGAAAACTACATTCATTAATAAGGATTATTATGCAAATATACCATAAAAAAGAAAACCACCCGAATTGGATGGTTTTTATTAAAAGTTAATTTTATAACTTATTCAATATATAAAGAGTTTAGCTCCGATGCTGAAAGAGCTTTATCAAAGATTCTGACGTCATCCATCCATCCTGTAACATATTCAGTATTACGTGCACTTCCACCAGCCAGTATGATTTTTTATAAAATTCTTTATAAATGTTATTTTGAGTTATATGCCTGAAGTTTTTAAAGAATCGATATAATTCCATCTAATCTTATACAGTTGTGTTTTTTCCAAATCACCTTCCTGATGTACAAATTCAAAAACATTCGGATACTTCACCTGTATAAAATACATGTACCTGTGAACAGTCCCGATAATTTGATTTTCTACATACATATCTGGATTTGAGCGTAATTCTGCAGGCATAAAATACATAACCTTTTCCTTCCTCAATATATTGAGCAATGAGTCTGCAGTTTTATCTGTGTTGTTGTAAGGGGCATTATATATCGGATAAAATTCTTTTCCACTTGAGAAAATAAATGACATAGGTGCTTTACGTACGGCAATGTGTTTGGTGTCATCCGGAAGATTTTGAGCGCACCATCTCGTCATCTTTATATAATTCTGCCAGTCAGTTGTGTATCCAAAAGTAGGGTCGCCTTTGATGTTTTCCAGAAAAACAGGAAACCGTACCGCCGCATTACTTAAGGTTAATTTTGCTGAAGAAATAAACAGGATAAAAAATACAAAAGGGAAAATATATTGTGTAAAGGATAAAATTTTACCAAAATGATACAGTACGTAGAAAACAGCCATTAAAATTAGAGGCAGATAAATCATTACAAAACGGGTTTGCCCCCATGAGGTTTGTAAAGCAATGAAATTGGCACCTAAGATACAGCAGAAGAAAAGTGTCGAAAAAAACAAGATGTGCTGTTTGTTTTTATACATGAAATATAAAGAAGCCAGTATTATGCCGGCAAAAGCAACTACAATCAACTGGTTGGTGGTATTTATTTCGGAAACCTTTCCTGCAACTGTTGGCATTTCAGTCGACATTTCCTCTTTAAATCCGAGAACATACATAAATCTTTGGCCAATATAGATTTGTGCATTATCGATTAATCGTGTAATATATCCGGCTGTTGTTTCCACCCCCAAACTCGGATTATACGCGTCTTTCTGAAAAATTAATTTTTGACCTTCATATTGAGATTGATCTACATGCCAAATCGCTTTAACCATGAAACGATAGAAAAAATACAAGAAAGTAAACATGGCCAGCGCTATGCCGGATTCCGCAAATTTTCTTCTGTATATCAGAAAAATAATGATTGGAACAATTGCCACTATCGCAATATTTCTGGTAATTAAGAATAAGAATGCGGTACTTCCCACCAATAGTGAAGGAACGATTTTTTGTTTTAAGGTGCTGTTTTCAGAGAATATTTTATCAAAACATTTAAAATTGATATAAAAGCAGATTCCTATCATCAGCAGGTAAAGACATTCTGTATATGTGAGGCTTGCAAACATTAAGAATGGGAAGTTGATGGACGTAAGCAACAAAGAAGGAATCAAAATAAGAAATGGTATTCTGTTGCGGAATGCTATAAACAGTAAAAACAAACCGGTACAAAAGAAAAGGATTGAAAAGCATTTCAAGACCATTAAGTTAACGCCGAATACTTTTATTATTAAACCCAGTAAAGTAGGATATAAAGGAGCATTGGCTAAATAAAAACTTTCTTTAGCAAAGAAATCTTTGGCATATTTTGCACCCGATTCAATGTAAAGTGCATCATCGTTTGCCAGAGATATCTTTGCATCAAAGCAAAGAAAAGATAATGTAAAAGCCAGCCCTAAAATAACAATAAGGTATAATCGCTGGTTTTTGTCAAAATGATTTTCCAGAATATCAAAAAGGGATAAAGAGCTGACAGATGTTTTTTGTTTATTGCTTTGCTGGCTTTTTAAAACATCATTCGAACTTTTTTTTACAGGATTAACTGGCTTTTTAGATGGCTTCATACAATACGCTTTTTACTTAATAAAATATCTACAATATGAATTCTGTAATTTTCATTGTTTAGTTTGATAACATCATCATCTGTCAGGATTTGCAGGTTGTTATCATGCATTTTATAAATGTAAAGATCGCTGCTCCTTAAGAAGGAGACAAATTCTTCCACTTTTATGCCTGAATTATTCAAACCGTAGGGGTATAGTTCAGCGATAATTTTCAAATCTTCATTTGCTTTAAAAACTTCAGCCATGCCCTGAAACGCAAAATATTCGTAACCCTGAATATCAATTTTTATAAAGTCAACTTTTTTATCCGGAATTATATCATCTATTGCCACACATTCAATTTCTGTCTTAGTTGTATAATCTTTGGTCGCATAGGTTTTATGATCCACATTTAATAAATCTGAATGATATAAGGTTATTACACCTGTTTTATCACTTACCGCTTTATTAATCAGTGCTACATTTTTTAAATTTTCTACCGCTTTTTTTAAATGAGAAAAATTTGTTTTATCCGGCTCAAACGCGAATACTTTTCCTGTTTCACCTACCAAATCTGAAAGAATTTTAGTGTAAAACCCAATATTAGCACCGATGTCTAATACTACATCTCCTTTTTTGATGTATTGTTTCAGTAAAGCAATTTCATGCTTGTCCTGTCTCTTTTTAAAAATCGGATAAACAATATTATAAACCGGAAATACATTCTTGTACAAGAAATCACCGAGTTTTATGGAAAAGGATGAAGGCATGGTTTAGTCGTAAGTCGTAAGGAATAAGTTGTAAGTATAAAATGAATTGCCAAAAACCACTTTCACACTCATCTTCACTTTTTTATTTTTTCAATCCGATTTCTCTTAATCGTTCGTCTAAATATTCACCGGCGGTAATCGGTTCATATGCCAGCGGGTGTTCTGCATCCACACAGTTTTCCAGACAATCCAGTCTCACTTCACTTCTCGGATGCAGGAAAAATGGAATAGAATAACGGTGTGTGTGCCATTGTTCTCTCGGTGGATTTACCACGCGGTGTGTGGTAGATTTTAATTTATTGTTACACAAGCGTTGAAGCATATCTCCTACATTCACCATAATCTGATGAGGTTCTGCTTTTGCTTCATGCCAGTTGCCATCCACGTCTTGTACCTCTAATCCGCTGGCGCTTGCGCCCACCAGTAAGGTAATCAAGTTTATGTCTTCATGCGCTTCTGCACGGATAGCCGTTTTCGGTTCTTGTGTAATCGGTGGATAATGGATAGCACGTAAAATGCTGTTGCCGTTGTGAATACGGGGGTCAAAATAATTGACATCCAGTCCCAAATATTCCGCAATGGCGCGCAGTAAATGTCTGCCGGAGTTTTCAAAATTTTTATAAAGTTGTCTGCCGGTTTCGTTGAAATCAGGCAATTCAGCTACTTCAATATTATCCGGATAGTCATCCGCAGGCATTACTTCACCATCTTCAATGTATTGTCCTACCTGCCAGAATTCTTTCAAATCCGCCACTTCGCTTTGTTTGGCTTTTTCTCTCCCGAAGGAAGTATAGCCGCGTTGTCCTGCGTACTCTACTTTTTCATAACTTAGTTTGGTTTCCAGCGGCAAGGCATAAAACTGCTCTACCAACCCATAATACTTGTTGATGACTTCTTGCGGAATGCCATGGTTATTAATGGCAGCAAATCCTATTTCTGAATAGGCTTTTCCAAATCCCTGAATAAATTGTTGTCTTCTTTGCTCGTCGCCTGATAAATAATCAGCCAAATCCAAAACCGGTATATAACTCATAACTGAAAATATTTGCGGTAAAGATAAGGATTTGTTCCAATTAAATGAGCCGTTTTGATGCTTGTGAGATATGGAATATTAGGTTAGTTGAGATTTTTATAGAATTGGCAAATTGCATGCATATCTGTTTTTAATAAGATGAAGAGAGCATTAAATCATGAAAATCTTTGAAATCGATATTCAATACACAAAATAAAAAACCTTATTTTTGGAGTTCAATTTTATCAGATGAGCAAAGTATATATCAAACAGATTTTAGAAGAAGGCGCATTGGATAGTGCGGTAGTGGTACGCGGATGGGTACGTACAAAACGTCAAAGCAAAAACGTAACGTTTATCAATATCAACGACGGGACTACCATTCATAATATACAGGCTGTTGTGGAGGCTGAAACCATCAGCGACGAGTTGCTGACTAAGATAAATACCGGCGCTTGTTTAGAAGTGTACGGTAAACTGATTGCATCTCAAGGCACCCAAAAAGTAGAGGTTCAGGTAGAAAAAATTATCATTTTAGGAGAAGCAGACCCTGAAAAATATCCAATTCAGCCGAAGAAACACTCGTTTGAATTTTTGCGCGAAAAAGCACATTTGCGTCCCCGTACCAATACATTTGGCGCTATATTAAGAATCAGACATGCATTGGCATTTGCCATTCATAACTATTTTAATGACCATGGTTTTTTCTATCTGCATACGCCGATTATCACCGGTTCCGATGCGGAAGGTGCGGGTGAAATGTTTCGGGTAACTACTTTAGATTTAAAAGATATTGAGTTTAAAAGCAAGAGATTAACTGATCGTTCAGAGATTTATTATCATAGACTTTTAACACATATAGAAGACAATAACATCAGCGATCTTTTGTCAGACATAAATGGACTATTGAGCTCAAATAATAAAATCTCAGAAAAAATTAATTTCCGCGACATAATAGTTGCTACCGAGTCAAAAATTACAAGATTAAAGAAAGACAAGAATTTAAGGAAATTAGATCCATTATTTGAAAAATTATATAAAAAATTGGTCGAAACTAACTTTTTTGACAGGAAAGAGAGTAAAAAAAGTAAAAAAATTGAAACATATATACCAAAATGGATTACTAGTGAATTATTAAAAGAAGGAACTACACTGCGATTAGTAAATGGTTATGCAGATACAAATAAGAAGGTAAATGTATTTACTTTCTCTTTCTTTAATCTTAGTATAACTAAAAGGGTTATCAAATCAATATCAGATAGAGTAGTAGACTTTAGTAATGATTTTTTCGGAAAAGAAACTAACCTGACCGTTTCCGGGCAGCTGGAAGGTGAATTGGGTGCAATGGCATTGTCTAAAATTTACACCTTTGGTCCAACATTCAGAGCGGAAAACTCTAACACTTCCCGTCACCTGGCGGAATTCTGGATGATAGAGCCGGAAGTGGCTTTTAACGATTTGGTCGACAATATGGATTTGGCGGAAGATTTTCTGCAATATCTGGTGCAATATGCCCTGGAAAAATGCGGTGATGACTTGCAGTTTTTAGATGCACGCTTTGCAGAGGAAGAAAAACAAAAGCCTACTCAGGACCGCAGCGAATTAGGCCTGATTGACAAATTGAAATTTGTTGTGGAAAATAAATTCCAGCGACTGACCTATACGGAAGCGATTGAGGTTTTGAAAAATGCAAAAAAGAAATTCCAGTTTCCGGTGGATTGGGGTACGGATTTGCAATCAGAACACGAACGCTATCTGGTGGAAAAACACTTCAAAAAACCGGTGATTCTGACGGATTATCCGGAGCATATCAAGGCGTTTTACATGAAACTGAGTGAAGATGGAAAAACCGTTCGTGCCATGGATGTATTGTTCCCGGGCATTGGCGAAATTATCGGCGGCTCACAACGTGAAGAAGATTACGAGAAACTCAAAAAACGCGCACATCAGTTTGGCATCGAAGAAGAAAGTGTCTGGTGGTATCTTGAAACCCGTCAGTTTGGCACTTGTC
>JADLAJ010000146.1 GCA_020848255.1 Chitinophagales bacterium | reverse complement strand
TTCTGATAACAGTATGATGGGGATAGTAAGCGCCAAAACAACATAAAACCTTTTCTTGAAATCGGCAATTCCTGACGAATGCGACCCATGACCACTATGCGATATTGTTTTTGAAAGTGGCACCAACGTCATGCCACATAAAGGACATTTGCCTGGTTCATCCTGTACAATCTGCGGATGCATGGGGCAGGTATATTTCTGAAAACCTTTTACTTCATTAATGTTTATTACCGGATTAGTTTGTTGCTCTTGTTTTATATGTTTATCAACTTTAGTATGCTTATGATAATTTGAATGACCTTCATTTTGTATACTGGTTAGCAGAACTAAATTCATTCCGCATATGGGGCAGTCACCTGGTTTATCCTGAACTATTTCTGGGTGCATGGGGCAGGTGTATCGTTGTTGATATTCCATATTCTGCTATTTATATAAACTATATTCCTGATGAACTATGACTTATCATAATCTTCCATCCTCCTTTTATTTTCTTTAAAACGGTTGTACTAACACCTTTGCTCCTGAGTTCAGTATTGTCTTTCGCAATAACAATACTATAATTATAGGTTTCAGTAGTAAATGCATAATTGCCAACCAACATAACTTCCACTTTATAATCATTGAATTTGAAAGATTTAAACTTCTTTAATTCAGGTATCAAATAGTCCTTCATATAATGCTCATAATTCCCCTTACTTTCACCTGATTCATAAATTTTCGAGTCTTTGCTGAAAAAGGCTTCTGTGCTGGTCATATCCAGTTTTTCTATAGCACTATTATATTGCTTTAATACCAATTTGACAGCTTGGTTATCTTTACTTTTTGGCGAAACCGGAATTGTATCCGTATTCCGTATATATTTTTTGATTTCAGCCAAATCTGTACCAGCTTCTTTGCTTTGTGAAAATGATTGAAACCAAGCACATGAAGCAAATACACAAAATAATACTATTCTTCTCATGATACTTAATTTACATTTTTTAATTCAAATTCGATTTTTAGCAGCTCCCATGCCACAGAAATCTTTGCACTTTTGTCTGTTGTAATTTCTACAAAATATTGCAACCGTTCTTTGTGAGTATTTTTCTTTGGCTTTACTTTGATTCTTACGACATCTTCCTTCTCGTCATATTCGGTTGCTAAATGTTGTTTCCAATGCCTGTTAATAATAACAATCCATTCATCTTTACCGGGGATAGTAAAAATGGCATATTTGCCTGCTGGTATTTCTGTTCCGTTTACCACAAATGTTTTGGGTATTTCCAGTGTTGTTGCATCATGGGCACCGGTAACCCATACTTCATCAAAGGGAACCAGGCCACCCCAAATAATTCTTTTACGAACACCGGGTGAATGATAATTGATTTTAATGCTGTCACCATTAATGAGGGCATAAGCCATTGACTTAATGCTTTTCTTGGTTGTATCCTTTATTAGATTTGGATTATAACAAACTTCTCCTGCCTTCTGGGCAGCACCTGTGGTATAAATCAGAAAAAAGACAACAGTTACAATAACAGTTACAAAAGACTTTTTCATATTTTAGTATTGTTTTATTGCTTTGAATAGTTGAACCTCGCCAAATATTGTTTTAAACTTTTGCTCTATTCCGGAATAATTAAATCCGGCATCACTTATCATTGAAGGCATCAAACCCCTCGCATTGGCTTCAGTCGGCTTAAATCCATCTAAGCCACGGATTAGAGTAAATAACATCCGTTGAAACCATGATGCTGAACGGCCAAAATCTGCAATTATAATCTGCCCACCGGTTTTGGATACTCTGTATAACTCTGCAAGCATTTTTTGCTTGACTGTAGTATCTAAATGATGAAATACCAGACAGGAAATAATACGATCAAAGCTGGAATCAGCAAAAGGGAGATGTTCTCCATCATACGCTATAAACTTTATTTCCATTCCTTTCTCCCCGATTTTTTCAGAAGCCTTTTTAAGTATCGTCTTATCAATATCAATACCGGTGATATTGATTGAAGGTCTGTGCTCCTTTGCCATTATAGTAAGTGTGCCTGTTCCGCAACCAAAATCAAGCACTGCAGCATAATCAGTGAGAAATGATGTGTTTATCAAAGTTTGCTTAATCCTTCTTTCCGGCATGGTGACGCCGACAAAAAAATCATATAGCGGTGTAAGCCATCTAAACCGTAATGCTGATACATATTTTGCTTCGGCCATAATGTAGTAATAGATTAGTGATTGTGTCCCGCCATTGGGTCTGCTCCCTTTTTAAATACATATTCGCTGTGCAGAAGGTATGCACCTGTTAATACAACTATATCTCCTTCTTTTAAACCTGATTTAATCTCAATTCTATCACCGCTTTCCAGACCTGGCTGAACCATTATACTTTTAAATGTGTTTTTTTCCGTCTGTAACCAAATAGTTGCCCCTTTGCCATCCCGGATGACTGCGTCAACCGGCAGGGTTATTGATTTTCGCTGCGGACTTTTCAATAATACATAAGCAGGCATACCGGGTTTTAACTGATTGCCCGGATTGGGGATGGAAACCCGGATAAGATTGATTC
>JADLAJ010000145.1 GCA_020848255.1 Chitinophagales bacterium | reverse complement strand
GCACCTTTATCGTTCAGCGAATTCAGTACTACAATGTCAAAATTTTTCTTTTTCAGTTTTGCCTTTGCATGTTTTAATTCGTCATTGGTTTCCAAAGCAAAACCAACTGACAACTGATTGCTTTTTTTGATTTTCCCGAACTCGAAAGCAATGTCTACATTTTTCTTCAAAACAACGGAAAACTCGGCATCACTTTTCTTAATCTTCTGATTGGAAACCGTCTTTGGGGTATAGTCTGCAACGGCTGCTGCAAATACACAAATGTCTGCTTTTGCAAACACCTTTCTGCAGGCTGTATACATTTCATTGGCAGAAAACACACGCGATACTTTTATGCCTTCTTTTACTGTCAATTTAGATGGCCCTAAAACCAAATGAACATTCGCTCCCAAATCATGTAAATGTTCTGCCAGCGCAACTCCCATTTTCCCTGAAGAATGATTCCCGATGAAACGAACGGGATCGATGGCCTCATAGGTTGGTCCGGCGGTCACTAAGATTTTTTTATTTATGAATTTATTTTCGTCATTGCGAGGCACGAAGCAATCTGTTTGTGTTGAAGAGATTGCTTCACTTCGTTCGCAATGACGTAAAAACTCAACTATCTGTTCAGGTTCGGCCATTCTACCTTCGCCGATTAATCCGCTGGCTAGTTCGCCGGCATTTACAGAAATCATTTTATTGCCGAAAGACTGAATCTTTTGAAGGTTACTTTTGGTAGAAGCATGTTTCCACATATCTTCATCCATGGCCGGTGCAATGTAAACCGGGCAGCGTGCCGACAGGTAAACAGCCATCAGTAAATTATCGCACAAGCCGTTGGCGATTTTAGAAATAGTACCTGCAGATGCCGGTGCAATGAGCATCAAATCCGCCCAAAGTGCCAAATCCACGTGATTATTCCAGTTGGTTTTGGTTGAATTAATGTAATCCACCTGACACTCATTTTTGGAGAGGGTGGCCATGGTGAGCGGTGCAATGAATTCCGTTGCCGCTTTTGTCATGATGACTTTTACCTGTGCACCTTCTTTTACGAGTAAGCGCACTAAAAAAGCTGCCTTGTAGGCAGCTATACTTCCACAAACAGCCAGTAAAATTTTTTTATCTTTCAGCATTGTTCGTGTATTTAGTTAACGATTAAGAATTCAGTTAACAACTTACATCTTAATTATTAGTTCTCTTTATCCTTGAAATATGTTTCGTCATTCAAAAATTCCTGCAAAGCCATAATGGTTGTCTTTGGCAATTTTTCATAATAACGGGAGATTTCAAT
Organism: Chitinophagales bacterium; assembly: GCA_020848255.1. Lineage (GTDB taxonomy): Bacteria > Bacteroidota > Bacteroidia > Chitinophagales > JADIYW01 > JADJSS01. The sequence goes on along the minus strand of JADLAJ010000145.1, from coordinate 9,480 downwards.
TTGCTCGCGGTTTTCAAAAACTTCTTCTAAATTATCCGTTGCAGACGCAAACTCTTCTAATTTACGGTGCAATTCTTCTTTTAGTTTAGAATTCATTTGAGATGAACGTGCAGAAATCACATTGATAGATTTGTATAAATTACCTGTTTTAGCAGTTAATTCGTCCAGATTTCTTGTCTCGATGTAAGCAGATGTTGCTTTTCCTTCTTCTTTTTTTACGTTTGACATATCTCTACTTTTTATTTATTTTCTTTTTTGAATTTTGCATTTTCTGCAGTTCCGGCAAATAAGCACTGTTCGGATATTTTACTTTAAATGCTTCGTATGCTTTTTGTTCTTCTGCTAATCGTTCTTCCTGCTTGTTTCTGTAACTGCCATCTGCATATTTTTTTAATGCTTTGACAACTATATAATTTATTTTTTCAGGATTCTCATATTCCGGAAAATCTTTCAGAAAATTGGTCAATGCTACTGAAGCGGCGTAATATTGTCCGATTTTGTAGTAAAGATAAGCACTTTCGTAGGATTTTTTACGCAATTTGCCTCTTAATTCATCAATTTTTGAGTTGGCAAGCTCCATTCTGGTGCTTTTCGGGTATCTGTTCACGAATTCCTGAAAGCCATCTATCGCTTTTTGGGTACTTGCTTGCTCCAGAGAATAGCGCGGAGATTGTTTCAGGTAGCACATTGCCTCATCGAAAGCAGCCTGTTCAGCATGCTCGCTGGCAGGGTATGTATTGTAAAAACTGCGTAAATAAAATGCGGCCAATTCATAACTGCCGTTTAAATAATGAGAATTGGCGTATTTATAGTAGATTTCATCTACACTTTTTTGTCCTTTTAATACCGTCAGCAGCTGCTCGTAGATAGGAATTGCTTTCTCGTATTTCTTTTTTGCATACAATTCGTCCGCCAGTTTCAGCTTGGCTTCCATGTCATTGCTTTTGAATACTTTGTCGTACTGGCGGCTGCAGGAAGCTAAAACGGTGACAAACAGTAAAAGATATAGTGATTTCTTAAAAAACATAAGAGCGCAAAGATAGGGTTTAATTTGAAAATGAGGTAATTTGTCCCGACGATTTCGGGATGAAAATGCCTATAATTGGCTGATTTGATGTTAATTTAGTTTAAAATAAATGAAAAAGGTTCGCAAATTACGAACCAATGATCAGATTTATAAAAACAGGCTTAATACAGTAATATTTAGATTAGTAGTAATTCTGTTCACTTTCACCATATTTTATTTGTGTGGCTGTATACACACCTGGTGACGGAAGCAAAACAAAAGGTACGCTTGGATCATCATAAATTTCTCTATATCCTGAAATTAAGTTCAGACTTCCATTTCCTAAGGAAACACCTAACACTTCAACATCCAGACGTGCAGGAAAATAAGCACTCATAAGCAATAATGGAAAACCTATAACATGCATTAAAGATGCGTTGGTGTTTGTTTTTGCATTAAAACTTGTATTGTACTGAAATTCTTTTTTTAAACCACCTACACCAAATCTTTTTCTGTTTAGCGAGACAATATTATTGTTTACATAAACAAAGCTATCTAATGTTAATGTATCAGATGGAATGTTGTCAAAATATTGAATTTCATTTGTACTAACAAGGCTATTTAAGCTATTTCTTACCACTAATGTTCTTCTAATTACGCTTGAATTTTCTAACCTGTAAATGCTATCAACAAGGTTTGTATTTGCTTTTAGAAAAAAAACATCTTCAACATATAGTGTTGCATCATAAGGTTGCTTTACAATAACTTTATTTGTTTGCCATTCAACAGATACTTGTGGCACTAATGGCATTCCTGTAGAATCTAAAATATCAATACTTTTAACTCTTGCCAAAGAATCATAATTAAACCTATACTCAAAATTATAACGAATAAGAATTGTGCTAAAAGGCAATTGTATGAAGCCTATATTTTTAATATTCTTTATTTTTCCGGTCAAACTTGGCGTTGGATTTCCACCAGGAACATTAGGAATACATCCTTGCGCCATTACTAAAACAATTGCTGTTAAGAGTATTGTTTTGAATAGTATTGTGATTTTTTTCATGACTATTTTGATTAGATTATTAAAAAAATTATTGTCCTGTGACAATACTATTCATTTGATATTTGCCACTTGCAACACTTATAGTATAATCATGATATTGTAATATATTTACATTGTCTGTGTATCTTATTTTAACCCAATAATACATGTAGCCTGATGTTTTAAATTTCCTAAAAATTATATATCTGTCAGTATTGTATGGTAAATCATTTTTAAACAAATCAAAACTGTATGTAATTGTACCTCTAACTAACTGATAAGAACTACTTCCATAAGCAAACAATGTCCATTGATTTGTAGTATCTGAACTATCAATTTGGATATTTGCAGAAATAAAACCTTTATTTGAAATATATTCATAAGCATTATCAGAATATACCTGAATATTAATTTCATGGGTAAATCCACCAAACAATCCAACAGAAAAACTCGTAAGAAATAAGATACTATCACCATCTATATATAGCATTTTCATTTGAGAATTACTTTGTTGTATTAAACCGGCAACAGATGAAATATTTATATCAAATCCATTTGTTGGCGTTGGATTTCCACCAACTGGCGCAGTAGGAATACAACCTTGCGCCATTGCTAAAACAACTACAGCTAAAAGCATTGTTTTGAAGAGTGTTGTGATTTTTTTCATGATTATTTATTTTACTATTCAAAATTGAATGAAATAAAATAAATATTCAGGTACAAATAAAGGGCTTTGTCATAAATAATAGACCATGTAAAAATATTAACACATTGATTACAAACAAATTAAGCTTTATTTAAACAATAAGCATGTCAGTAAAAAATAAATAATTAAGAATTATATTAAGGAAAATAGGTATTCCTCAATTGTATGAAATCAGCACCGGATAAAGGAGTTGTCACATAATCTACAGAAAGAATACCCGGTGTATTTTCGAGACACGTATAGTCTGTGTTTGTTAAACTGTTTATATCCCTATGTTTGACAGAGGAAATAGCATGTGTGCTTGTATTGCCCAAACTAATCCCTAAAATGCCAAAATCATTTAAAATAAAGGACGATATCCCAAAGAAGCCTGCTTTGTTATCCATCTGAAAATTATCATTATCCACTCTTTTGTTTTGTGTTGAATTATAACTCAATTCATAATTAACGAAAAAACTTGTACCGAAACTTGAAAAGAATACCGTGTATGATTTTAATTCATTTCCAACATAAACAAAAGAATCTACGGTATAATTACTCAGTGGAATTTCAGTTTCGTTAGCTGGAATTATTCTTAAAATATTATTATTGCTTGCTCTCAAAACCTTTATCCCATTCTTATTTTCACCTTCATAGAAATTAATAATGCTGTCAACCAGATTCGTGCCGGGTTGAAGATAAAAAACAGCTGCTAATGAGGTACTATCACGTAAAATCACTTTATCCGTCTGATATTGCACCTGATATAAAATCACAGGCATGGATGCATAATAATCACTGGACATTAAAATACTTTCCAAATTACCCTCAGAATTGTATTGATAATTGTACTTATAATCACTAGAATCTGTTCCGTTGAATAAAACCAGTTTTGATGTTTTGATTTTTCCTGATAACGAAACTGTTTCCTGCTTCTGGCAAGCCAGTATAAGCACAAATAAAACAGTTATAGCTATTATTAGTCTAAAAGTCTTCATGATACTATTTTTATAAAATGAATTCAAATCATATTCATTATGTTTAAAGATAACATATTTCCAACAATATTTAATGCTTTCTCACGATTTGTCAATAAAATAGACATGGAAAAATTAGTTCAAACACTTACTTTTACTTCATGCAACAGTACCAGCAGTTTTTACAGCATATTCTAGACAAGGGCACCAAAAAAGAAGACAGAACCGGCACGGGAACTGTCAGCGTTTTTGGTTATCAAATGCGTTTTGATTTAAAGGAAGGATTTCCATTGGTAACCACAAAAAAACTACATCTAAAATCGATTGTCCACGAATTACTTTGGTTTATTGCCGGCGACACGAACATTCAATATCTGTGTAAAAACGGCTGTAATATTTGGAACGACTGGCCTTATGCCAAATATCAAAAAAGCAATGCTTATCAGGGCGAAACCATGAAAGAATTTGCGGCAAAAATTGCAGTAGATGATGCTTTTGCCAAACAATACGGTGAATTGGGCCCGGTATACGGCTATCAATGGCGGCACTGGCCGGATGGCAAAGGTGGCGAAATTGACCAGCTGTCGAACTTAATCTATAATTTAAAAAACAATCCGGATTCGCGCCGCCACATCATTTCTGCCTGGAACGTGGCAGATATCGAAGACATGACCTTACCGCCGTGCCATTCATTGTTTCAGTTTTATGTAATTGAAGGAAAATTAAGCTGCCAATTATATCAACGCAGTGCGGATGCATTTTTAGGTGTGCCTTTCAATATTGCTTCTTACGCTTTATTTACGATGATGATTGCACAAGTTTGTAATCTTAAGTTAGGTGATTTTGTACATACTTTTGGCGATGCACATATTTACAGCAACCACATCGAACAGGTGCAACTGCAATTAAGCCGCGATCCTTATCCATTGCCACAATTGAAAATAAATCCTGATATTACCTCTATCTTTGATTTCAAATACGAAGACTTTGAGCTAATCAACTATCAAAGCCATCCGCATATAAAAGGGGAAGTAGCCGTCTGAGAATTTGGAATACTGAATTCTAAATTTTGTATTAATTGTATATTGCACTCATAATTCAACATTCACAACTCACAATTAATTAAATGAAGATTTCCATCGTAGTAGCAGCAGCCGAAAACGGCGTCATTGGCAAAGACAACCAGTTGCTCTGGAAATTATCGTCCGATTTAAAACGATTCAAAAATATTACCTCCGGGCATTTCATCCTTATGGGCAGAAAAACGTTCGAGTCGATTGGGAAACCATTACCCAACAGAACTTCCTTAATTATATCCCGCAATTTTGTATGTGATTTTGAAAATTGCTATGTTTTTAAAACCATCAGCGATGCGATTATTTATGCAGCACAGCAGGGACAGGAAGAAATTTTTGTAGTGGGCGGTGGTGAAATTTATAAGCAAACGATGACGCTGGCAAACTCTATTCATTTAACAATCGTACACACCGAAATAGAAGGCGATACACATTTTGAGTACGACGACTCCAACTGGAAAGTACTGCATTCCGAGTTTATCCCAAAAGATGAAAAGAATGAATTCGATTCTACCTACATTGTATTAGAGCGGGAAACATTTTAATATCTTTAACCACAAAGAACACTAAGGGTTACACAAAGAACACTAAGCAAAATCTTTGCAAACTTTGCGTAATACTTTTATAACTTTGCGGTAAATGATTATGTACCCGATTATACAACTAAAGAAAGAAAAAGAACGTTCCGTACAACGCTTCCATCCCTGGATTTTCTCAGGAGCTTTACTGTCTTTTGACACGACACAACTGAAAGACGGGGATCTGGTGGAAGTGCAGGATTTCAGAGGTAATTTCCTGTGTATTGGACACTTTTATCATGGCAGTATTGCCGTGAAAATTTTAAGCTTCACAAAAGAAACCGTCAATCAGGATTTCTGGAACAACAAAATAAAACAAGCTTTTATACTGCGTAAAACATTGGGTTTTAGTGATAATAAAAACACCAACTGCTTTCGTTTAATCCATGCGGAAGGCGACAACTGCCCGGGTCTAATTATTGATATTTACGATACTACGGCGGTCATACAATGTCATTCTATTGGCATGCACCGCTCCATAAATGAACTGAAGAACGCCATTCTGCAGGAAGTAAATTTTATAGATACGATATACGACAAAAGCGCCGCATATTTACCAAAAGAATATGCCGAAACCATCGAAAATACGTATTTAACGGGCAATGCGAAAGAAATTATCGCTGTAGAAAATGGCAATAAATTTTTTATTGATGCAGAACACGGACAAAAGACGGGTTTCTTTTTAGACCAGCGCGACAACAGAAATCTGCTGGCAAAATATTGCACAAACAAATCAGTGTTAAATACCTATTGTTACAGCGGCGGTTTCTCCATATATGCTTTGAATAACAATGCCAAAGAAGTGGTTTCTATTGACAGTTCTAAAACAGCCATGGACCTGGTGACTAAAAACACTACATTGAATTTTGGCTCCGCAAGCGTTAATCATCATTCAATCTGTGATGATGTTTTTCATTTCTTTAAAATCAGTGATTTAAATTTTGACGTAATTATTCTGGACCCTCCGGCATTTGCCAAAAATATTGCCAAGCGTCACAATGCGGTGCAGGCCTATAAGCGATTAAACGCTGAAGGTTTTAAAAGAATTAACAAAGGCGGAATTTTATTTACCTTTTCCTGTTCGCAGGTGGTGGATAAGGAATTATTCTATGCCACAGTAATGTCGGCAGCCATAGAAGCCAATCGCGAAGTGAAGATTTTACATTACTTATCTCAACCGGCAGATCATCCCATCAACATCTTCCATCCAGAAGGTTCTTATTTGAAAGGATTGGTGCTATATGTAAATTGAACAAATAGTTGTAATTTACGTTAAGGTAAAAATTATAGCTATGAGAAACTTCCTGTTCTTCGGAGTATTGACACTTATTTTATTTTCATGTAAAAAAGAAAATACCGGTAACGAAGCACCTATCGCAGAACCTGTACCATCCGGCAAAACACCCGTCATTTTTGTACACGGTTTCTTAGCTTCCGGCGATACCTACGAAAAACAGGCAAAGCGATTTACCTCCAACGGTTATTCCCAGGCAGATTTATATACGTTCGACTGGAACTCACTCGGTGGCACTACAACACAGCAGGATTTGGATAAACTAGTGAATGATGTGCTTGCAAAAACAGGAAAAACGCAGGTAGATTTAGTTGGACACAGCGCTGGAACCGGAGTGGTGCAAACCTATTTAGCCGCACATCCGACAAAAGTGAAACATTTGGTGTTACTAGCCGGCTTTCCGCCAAACAACCAGGGTGCCACTCCTATTTTAAATATCTATTCCACCTTTGATTTCATAGCAACCGGAGGAAAAGATGTTATCGGCGGCACCAATCTCAAACAAACAGATAAAGACCACTATGAAGTGGCGACCAGCGCTTCGTCTTTCGAAGCCATGTATAAATTTTTCAATGACGGAGCAGCTCCTGCCAATCTGGAATATACTTCAGAAAGTGATATTATTTTATCAGGAAAAGCCGGTTCCTTTGGTGAAAATAAATTTTTATCGAATACCGTTGTTGAAATTTACAAAGTAGATGCCACTACGGGATTTCGCTTAAGCTCCTCTCCTTTTAAAAAATTCTACACAGATGCCAAAGGTTTCTGGGGACCGTTTCGCGGCAGTGCAGATACTTATTATGAGTTTGTGGTATATGATAATATTAGCGGCAGCAGAAAAGTACATTATTACAGAGAGCCATTTACGCGAAGTGATAAGCTGATTTATTTGAGAACCTTCCCCACCGGCGCCAGTATCGCCGGCATATTCTTAGCGGCTTTACCTAAAGATGATGCCCAAGGTGTAACTGCATTTTTCGGTGCCAGCCAGGCGGCCGTAGCCGGCAGAGATGTATTGGTTTTAGATGGAAATACATTAAGTACCAACACATTCTGTTCTAAAGAAAATACTACTATTGCCTTATTTGCATATGATGACAATAAGAATAAAGTCACCAACATGACCACCATTGGTGCATTCAATCTATTTCCATTTTTAAAAGGGGCAGATATTTATTTCCCGACAACAGCCAGACAAACCATCACCATGACTTTCAACGACAGAACTTTACATGCCACCAACTGGAAATCCAATACAGAAGGTGTGAATGTTATGGTGTTTGAATAATACGATAAAATAAATCGTAAATCGTATTCCGTTCCGAAGCTTCGGAATTCGGAACATAAATCGTAAATTTGTACTGCAGGTCGATCTATCGCCTTTGTCTGACTGAGCTTGTCGAAGTCAACAAGGGAGGAAAGTCCGAACAGCACAGAGCAGTTTGACAGCTAACGGCTGTCTTGCCGAAAGGTGAGAGAAAGTGCCACAGAAAATAGTACAGGTAATGCTGTAGTGAAACTTACTTTGCAGCAATGCATTGTTCAGGTAAACCTCAAACGCTGAAACATCATGTAAGCCAACGTCTGATAGCTGCTCGCTAAAGTTGGTGGGTAGATGGATAGAGGTAATCAGCGATGATTGTCCCAGATAAATGATAGAGTTGAAACAGAATTCGGCTTATGAGCCTGCATTTTTTAAGTAGTGAGTAATAAGGAATAAGTAGTAAGTATTTTTTCCTTTTGCTTTTATTATATGAGCGAACACATTGTCAAACAGCATCCGGTTATTGAGGCACTATTTGCTTCTTATTCGGATGTTTTGGGCAGCGATATAGAAAGATACAAAAACCATGTGTATCGCATTTTCAATTACAGTTTGTATTTAAGCAAAAATGCATCGGAAGAAAAATATGCGATTGCCGCTTTCTTCCATGACATTGGTATCTGGACCAATCACACCTTTGATTACCTGCAGCCTTCCATCGCTTTAGCAAAAGAATATTTAATTCAGTCCGGAAAAGAAAACTGGTCAGAAGAAATTACGTTGATGATTGACCAACATCATAAAATAAGTTCTTACAGCGGTACCTTTGAAAGCACCACAGAAATCTTTCGCAAAGCAGACTGGGCCGATGTTTCTTTAGGGCTCATACGCTTCGAGATTCCGGCAACATTCACACAACAGGCAAAAACTCAATTCCCTTACAAAGGATTCCATTTCTTTCTGGTAAAATTATTTTTCAAAAACCTGCTCCGGCATCCGTTAAAACCTTTACCGATGTTCAAAAGGTAAAAGCAACTGTTTTTAGTATATTTACGCTTAGAAATGTGGTACAAATTTTGTTACTTACCACTTATTACTTACGACTTAACACTAGTATATGCCAAAGATTTTAATTGTTGATGATGAGAAAGCCATCCGAAGAACTTTAAAAGAAATTTTAGAGTACGAGAAATATGACATTGAAGAAGCGGAAGACGGCGAAATCGGTTTGGAGAAAATTGAAAAGAACAATTACGATGTCGTTATCCTCGATATTAAAATGCCGAAAAAAGACGGATTAGAAGTACTGACAGAAATGCAGCAGAAAGGCATCGACACACCGGTGATTGTTTTGTCCGGACACGGCAATATTGAAACGGCAGTGGAAGCAGTAAAAAAAGGTGCTTTCGATTATATTCCAAAACCACCGGATTTGAATCGCTTATTGATTACGGTTCGTAATGCGATGGATAAAGTTTCCCTGGTAACGGAAACAAAAATCCTGAAAAAGAAAATTGCAAAGTCCAAAGATATCGTGGGTGAATCTAACCCGATT
>JADLAJ010000144.1 GCA_020848255.1 Chitinophagales bacterium | reverse complement strand
ATGGAAATCCGTTCTGGATTTTCACATTGGTGGTATTGGACGGAAACGACGCAAAATCCAGGATATTATTGCCATAATTCTGGTTTATTGCAGAATCTGCCGCAGACTGTGTAAATGACATTTTATAAGAAGTATAGAATCGTTTGTACTGATAATTAACCATCACGAGCAACTCATTGAAGTTGGCTCCCATAGGATGTCCCAGCGACTGGTTGTAATGGGAATAGCCAATGCCTGTATCTTCTCCCTGATAGGTATATGGTCGAACGCTGTTATATTCTGCCTGGAAATTCAGGTTTTTCACGCCGCCCACATCAAAATATTTCACGCCTGCCTGCCAGCCCATTCTGCGGTCGGAGGTATTTTTCTTTCCGTACTTATTAATCATGAACTGACCATACAACACTACATATTTCGGACAAGTTACTTTTACATTTAAGCCATAAATTTTAGTGGTATTGGCATCCAGTTTTTTCTGGAAAGCACGCGCACCAATTAACGGATTGAGGAAATTATAATCGAAGAAATTATTTCCTTTTTCAGTCGTTCTTCTCCAGGTAATCCCCTCAAAAACGCCAATCTGTAAGAACTTCGCCGCATCTATACTAAAGTAATTGAAATTGGCGAGTTTTCGCGGAAAACCCTGACCGAAATCGTTGAAATTTTTGATATTATCAATCAACTCTGCATAAATCGTGGTGTATTTGATTCGCCACACATTGGTGGTAAACTGTAAATACGGATAGGTATACGCATTATCAGACAACAACAAAGAACGGTAACCGTCACCAATAAAGTGTTTACCGTTTCCGACCTGCATGTTAAACTGTTTCACCGGGGAGTAGGAGATATACGCATTGATACTGGAAAAATCCAGTCCGCCCTTGCCTCTGTTCCTGATGTTTCCTTCACCCGGCACAACACCTGTCTGAGCATTGAAGATGTTTACATACGTCGGAAATTTTCCAACGGTATTTAAGAATGACGTATAAATAGTCACTTTCTGTCCGATATCCGCACGCAATTCCAGGCCTTTTAAGTTATAGCTCAGGAACTTTTTGGCAGCTAAATCATATCCGAATCCGATATTCAAAATCGGATTGACGGTAACATATACTTTTCGTTTGTTGTACCCTTTGTCGTAAATATTATCCTCATAAAAGACAGAATCTTTTGCGAGAATTTTTCCGTAATGTTTTACATATCCCTGCTCGTCAAATTCCAGCAAGTTTTCAAATCCAAATACATTTACAAACTTACTGAACCAGTTGGTATGAGGCACACGCTCAAAATGCTGCACCGTATCCGGATATACAAATTTATAGACTTCTGCTGCAACATATGGTTTTACGGCAGAATGAAAAGATGCTTTATCCCAAGCGTTTAACGATTTCTCGTAGTTGAGCATCATGTTTCTGTTGAGTGGTAAATTTTCTTGTTGTGCGTTTGCAAGAACAGAATAAGATAACAGCAGCAGTAAGAGTAAGTATTTGTTAGAATGCATTTTCTTCACCTCGAATCATATTGATAATAGTCATTACAATAATTTTGACATCCAGTCCGAAACTCCAGTTTTCGATATACCACACATCCGCTCGCACCCTTCCTTCCATATCATTTACATCTTTGGTTTCGCCGCGGTAACCGTTTACCTGCGCCCATCCGGTGATGCCTGGTTTCACTAAATGCCGAACCATAAATTTATCAATAATTTTGGAATATTCTTCTGTATGCTTCAACATATGTGGCCGCGGACCGATTACAGACATCTGACCGAGCAATACATTGATGAATTGCGGCATCTCGTCCAGATTGGTTCTGCGCAGTAATTTTCCAATCGGTGTAATGCGCTGGTCATCTCTGGTGGCCTGTTTGTAATGCGCGTCGCTGTTGATATACATCGTTCTGAATTTGATAACTCGAAACGATTTATTCTTAATTCCGGAACGTTCCTGAATAAAAAACACTGGTCCTTTTGAGGTGAGTTTTATAATCAGAGCAATTAAAGGAATAAACCACCATAAGATAAACAGGAATACCAATACGGAAAAACCTATGTCGAACAGTCGTTTTACAAAACGGTTCACCACATTCTCCAGCGGTTCGTTTCGCAACGTCATTACGGGAATCTGTCCGTAATAATCTATCTCAACTTTATTTAAATGATGTGTAAGAAAGCGCGTTAAATCCGGAACGATTTTTACGCGAATCAGGTTCTCATCGCCAAACTGAATCAGTTCTTTAATTCTGTCTTCATCCTGATAAGGCAATGCGCAAAACAATTCATCAATCTGATGTTCGATCGCATATCTTTTGGCATCTTCTACCGTCCCCAAAATGTGTTTTTGTGTATCCGCATTGTATTTTTTCGGGTCATCATCATAAAATCCTAAAAACTGATAACCATACTCAATTTTATGCTCGAGCATGCTTCTGAATTCCTGCGCCGTATCGCCGGCACCAATAATCATTACTTTCCGGTTGTTGAAGCCGCGTGCCCTGTAAATACGGACTATTTTAATAAAACCAAAACGCCAGATCGTCGTCAGAATCAAAGCGGTGATATATGTTATCATCAGCACCTCTCTCGACAACTTGAATGTCTGGTTGAAATCTTTAAAAACAACGATATAAGAAAAGGATAATAAAATTTCAAAGAAAAACAAGCGTAATAATGCTGACAACAATGTAAAGAAACGGGTGTTTCTGTACATATCAAAAGTACCTGAAAGCTGTGCGGCAAACAGATATATGACGTTTAAGTATATCCAAAGCTGTAGATACTTGGTGTCAAACATTAAACGGTAATTCCAGCTGAAAATATGACCAATTATGTACGCAGCATTCAGGATGAATATATCACCCAGCGCGTGTATCAGTACATATAAATTGGTTATTCTTTTTTTCATTTCTAAAACTATCCTGTTTTGTGTAACTGCATACAATTCAATCTTTCCATAGAATTGCTACAGCATTGATTACAACTCGTAAAATTAAAAAAAATGTTTGCGGCAATAAAGGTACAAGTGTTATTTCTCCCTGATAATAAGTTGTACTTTTAACTAAATTCGTTGCAAAAATACAATTCTTGGTTCACTCAACATATTAAATAACATTTTAACCTGTCTGTTCTTACAAAATTACAACAGAATCTGCAAAACATACAATTTAAATTAATATTCTTCTTGCCTCTGTGATGATTTAGCTGATTCTAAGTAGCTATTTATCACTCAGATATGCCATTTAAAATCGCTGTGCATATTTTTTTAGACAGAATTTATGGAATTTGCTTCGTTTCGGTATCTTAATAGTATAAATTTGTTAATCGAAAATCAGCATTATTATGAGCAAAGAAGTAAAAGAAGTAAGCAAAGAACCGAAAGACGAAAGAGCGAAAGCACTCCTGCTAACCTTAGAAAAATTAGACAAACAATACGGTAAGGGCACCGTAATGAAATTGGGCGATAACAGCATCGTGCAGTCAGAAGTAATTTCTTCCGGCTCGCTTGGATTGGATTTAGCCTTAGGTATCGGTGGTATTCCGAAAGGAAGAATCATTGAAATTTACGGCCCGGAATCTTCCGGTAAAACAACCCTGGCGATTCATGCTATTGCGCAAACACATAAAAAAGGTGGCATCTGCGCTATTATTGATGCGGAGCACGCGTTTGACAAGAAATATGCGGAAGCCTTAGGCGTGGATACAGACAACCTGTACATCTGCCAGCCGGATGATGGTGAGCAAGGTTTGGATATCGCAGAACAACTCATCCGCTCTGCCGCTGTAGATTTAGTGGTAGTGGATTCAGTTGCGGCATTGGTACCGCGCAGCGAGATTGAAGGTGAAATGGGCGACAGCAAAATGGGTTTGCATGCACGTTTGATGAGTCAGGCGATGCGTAAACTGACCGGGGCTATCAGCAAAACATCCTGCAGTTGTATTTTCATCAACCAGTTGCGTGATAAAATCGGCGTAATGTTCGGTTCTCCTGAAACGACTACCGGTGGTAATGCATTAAAATTCTATGCTTCCATCCGTCTGGATATCCGTCGTGCCGGACAAATCAAAGACAAAGAAAACAATGTGATTGGTAACAATACAAAAGTAAAAGTGGTGAAAAATAAATTAGCACCACCATTTAAAGTTGCAGAGTTTGACATCATGTTTGGTAAAGGTATTTCTAAAGAAGGCGAAATCGTAGACATGGGTGCTGACTTAGGTATTCTGCAAAAAAGCGGTGCCTGGTACAGCTATGAAGGCCAGAAAATCGGGCAGGGCCGCGATCAGGTGAAACAGTTATTGCTGGATAACCCGGGCTTAGCAGACGAAATTGAAGCTAAAATAAAAGACAAAGTATTGGTAGCTTAATACTGTAAATTAAATTTATATATTTCACAAGAAGGCATCGTATAAAACGATGCCTTCTTCATTTCTAACAAAATTCTTTTTTAAGATTTAAAATTTCGATATTCGTATTTCAATCACACACGACATGATATTTTTATTCAAAATGATTACGATAGCGGATTTTAAGGAGCACTGGTGGCTTTATTTATCCATGCCCATCATCGCTTCCATTATTGGCTACGCCACTAAAATCGTTGCCATCAAGATGATGTTTGAGCCGCTGGAATTTTTCGGCATCAAACCATTTCTCGGCTGGCAGGGCATCATTCCGCGCAAAGCGGCTATCATGAGTACCATTGCCTGTGACACCTTAACCTCCAGGCTGATAAAACCGGAAGAGATTTTTGCAAGATTAGATCCGAACCGCATTGCGCAGGAACTGGAAAAGCCGATGCTGCCCATCGTGGAAAAAATCACACACGACGTGATGAGCCACTACCAGCCGGGCTTGTGGGAAAGCATTCCGGAAAATGTAAAAAAATTACTGATTAAACAGATACAACAGCAGTCGCCGGATATGGTGCGCCAGCTGATGCAGCAAACCAAAGACAACCTGAATGATGTATTTGATTTGAAAGATATGGTGGTGACCAACCTCACCAAAGACAAAAAACTGCTCAATAAAATATTTCTGGAAAGCGGAGAAAAAGAATTTCAGTTTATCCGAAACTCCGGTATTTATTTTGGTTTTTTAATTGGTTTGGTGCAGATGATTGTTTGGATGCTGACGCAGGAACCCCTGATTATGCCCATCTTCGGTTTATTTACGGGTTGGTTCACCGACTGGCTGGCCTTGAAAATGATTTTCGCGCCGCAGGAAGAGAAAACATTCTTCGGCATTTTTAAATGGCAGGGTTTATTTTTCAAGCGCCAGAAAGAAGTAGCCTCAAAATATGGGGAGTTAATTGCCAAAGAAGTTTTGACACCAGCCAACATGATTGAATCTATTTTAACCGGAAAATTATCGGATAATCTGTTCAACATGATTCAGAAAAACGTACAGCAAATGGTGGATGAACAAGCCGGCGTGATGAAACCAATTGTGGTGTTTGCCGTAGGTTCTGATAAATACAAAGCCATGAAAACGGCGATTACCGGCAACATGGTGAAACAATTGCCAACCGCGTTGAAACATATAGAAAAATATGCCGAAGACGCGATGGACATCAAAAATACGCTGGTCACAAAAATGCAGGAACTGACACCGGCAGAATTTGAAGGCGTTTTACGCCCGGCCTTTAAACAGGATGAATGGATTTTAATTACGGTGGGTGCGGTCTTAGGTTTCTTAGTGGGAGAATTGCAAGTCGTGCTGATGGAACATTTTGTGTTGCATGTGAAGTAAGCATTTTCTGTAGAACACATCATAAACACTATCTGCATTCATTTAAACAATTCTTAACTTCCCGCTAATGCACTGCATGCATTCTTTTTGTAATTTTATTTGATTCATCATTTCAATTATTACAGTCAATTGTTTCACACAAGCAGTGAACGATAAACTGTCAACCAACATCTAAAATGAACAACAAGGTTTTTATTTTCGACACCACATTAAGAGACGGCGAGCAAGTGCCGGGCTGCCAATTAAATACTGTAGAAAAAATTGAGGTGGCACTGGCACTAGAAGCTCTGGGTGTGGATGTACTGGAAGCCGGATTTCCTATTTCCTCTCCGGTAGATTTTAAATCGGTTGTGGAGATATCAAAAAATATTTCAGGACCCACCATCTGCGCACTTACCCGTGCCGTGGCGGCGGATATTGACTGTGCGGCGGAAGCCTTGAAATTTGCCAAACGCGGTCGTATTCATACAGGCATCGGTTCATCCGATATTCACATCAAAAATAAATTAAAAACCACCCGTGAGAATATTTTAGAGAAAGCAGCATGGGCTACCAAATATGCGCGCAACTATGTAGATGATGTGGAATTTTTCTGCGAAGATGCCGGTCGTGCAGATTTGGAATTCTTGGCAAAAATGGTGGAAACGGTAATTGCTGCAGGTGCTACGGTCGTCAATATTCCTGACACAACAGGTTATTGCCTGCCGGAACAGTACGGCGCAAAAATCGCGTATTTAATGAATAATGTCCCAAACATCGATAAAGCGATTTTATCAGCGCATTGCCATAATGATTTGGGTATGGCTACGGCGAACTCTATGGCTGCGTTGCAAAATGGCGCGCGACAAGTAGAAGTGACCATGAACGGAATCGGCGAACGTGCAGGAAATACTTCATTAGAAGAAGTGGCGATGATTTT
>JADLAJ010000143.1 GCA_020848255.1 Chitinophagales bacterium | reverse complement strand
TCACCCACAATGCCTATATCTGCCACCCCATCCTGCACATAATCCGGAATGTCATCATCTCTTAAAAATAAAATATCTATTGGAAAATCATAAGCAGAAGTAACCAGTTTTCCGGTACTGGTTGGGAATGAAATATCGCATTCGTTAATCAATTTTATGGATTCATCGCTTAAGCGACCTTTTTTCTGTATGGCGAGTTTTAACCTTTGCATAAACAAATTTACTTTTTTGAAAATTAAGATAATGAGAAATAATAAATGACCTGGGGAAAATAGATATACACTCCTACTTGGAGTGATGTAAAGCGTGAGCTGTTGTATGTAGTGTCATTGACATGGTGTAAATATATAGAAATCTGTTGCCGAAAATGCTTTTCAAAGTTTAAATTAAGATTAATGAATTTACTTTTTTACTTGTAAATTTGCAGTACAAAGTTTAATCCATGAAAAAACGACTGCATCTTTTAATTTTAAGTCTGCTGATAGTATCCGCTGCTTTTGCGCAATATACCTCCAGCGCCAATTCACAGTTCATGAGCTACAAAAAGGAATTTATGGAGCGATTCTGGAAGATAAATCCGGATTGGGCAACTAATTCCGGTTATCATAAATATGACAGTATACTTCCAGTACCGAATGTACAACAGCGAAGCAAAGAATTGGTTTTCTATAAGAAAGAACTGAAAAAACTTAGCACTTTTCCATACGACAAGCTTTCCGATTTAAATAAAATCGATTACAAAATATTGGAAAATGAATTACAGAAATATATATGGCAACTGGAAGTACTCAAAGAATTCGAATGGAATCCTTCGTATTTTAATGCAGGTGGAACGTTTTCTTACATTCTTTCAGAGAATTACAGTCCGATTAAAAAAAGATTATCCGATTTCTATATCCGTTTAAAAAATGTTCCGGCATATTATGAAGCTGCCAAGGCAACTATAAAAAATCCATCCAAAGAACACCTGCAACTGGCGATAGAACAAAACGAAGGTTCATTATCCATTTTCGAGAACGACTACATAGACTCTGTTAAACTCATGCATTTCTCTAAAGAAAAAGAGGCAACTTATCTGAAGCGAGGTCAAAAGGCAGTTGCAGCTATCAAATCCTATATTCAGTTTCTGAAAGAATATCAAACAGACAGTGCACGTAGTTTTCGCTTAGGTAGTGATTTGTATGCTGATAAGTTCAGGTATGACATTCAAAGCCAATTTACAGTGGATGAAATTTATAAAGCAGCAGTAGACAGAAAACAATATTTACATCAGGAGATGTTCAAACTATCTGCACAATTATGGCCAAAATATTTCAACAATACACCAATGTCAACTGACTCTTTAGCAGTCATCAAAAAAGTAATTGATACCATTTCTGTACAACATGTAAAACCGGAAGATTTTCAAGCTGAAATAGAAAAGCAACTGCCTGAATTAACAGCATTTGTCGCCAAAAAAGATCTTATTTATATGGATCCGGACAAACCATTAAAAGTGCGCAAAGAACCTGCCTATATGGCTGGCGTGGCCGGCGCATCGATGAGTTCACCGGGTCCGTATGAAAAAAATGGAACTGCTTACTATAATGTTGGCACGCTGGAAGGCTGGGAACCGGAAAGAGCAGAAAGCTATCTCAGAGAATACAATAAATATGTGCTTCAAATCCTGAATATACACGAAGCCATTCCCGGACATTATGTACAGTTGGTATACAGTAATAAATCGCCTTCTATTATAAAAGCTGTTTTTGGAAATGGTGCCATGATTGAAGGCTGGGCTGTCTATTCAGAATTGATGATGCTGGAAAACGGATACGGCAACAATGAACCTGAAATGTGGCTGATGTATTACAAATGGAATTTACGAGCAACCTGCAATACCATTCTCGACATTGGCGTACACACAAAAAACATGTCAAAAGAGGACGCTATGGATTTACTGAGCAGACAGGCTTTTCAGCAAAAAGCTGAAGCAGAAGGAAAATGGAATCGTGTGCAGTTAACCAGTGTGCAGCTTTGCTCTTACTTTACCGGATTCTACGAAATTATACAACTGAGAGAAACGTATAAAAAGAGTAAAGCAAGTGCTTTTAATGTTAAACATTTTAACGAAGATTTCTTAGGATTCGGCAGTTCTCCCGTTAAATATATACGACAAATATTAGTACCCGGATATTAATGTGTTAAATAAGTTGCGCATTTCCCCAAAATGGTGCAACTTGAATCAAGATAGATTGCAATCTTAAAAGTAGACTTAATAGTTCTAAAGCGCCTTACGGGCGCTTTTTTTATTCTACCGGTTTATAATTACCAATATTATTTTATATCTTCATGTGTACACAAAAAATACACCATGAGGACATCTTTTTACATTTGCTTATTTTTAGTATTTGCCATTAGTTGTAAAAAAGAACAGGACACTGCCAGAAAGGCCGCTCCTCCTGATCAGACGGAAATCAATAAATTAAAATTAAATCAGATACAGGTTTTAGGCAGCCATAACAGCTACCATAAACGCATGGATGCCCGTTTGTTCAGTGCCATATCTAATATCAGCTTTTTACTGCCGGCAGAATATCAACCCGAAGAATTAGATTATTTTCATGAACCCTTAAACGACCAACTCAATACATATGGAATGCGAGGATTTGAAATCGACATTTACAATGACCCGAATGGCGGCTTGTTTTTTAACCGGGCTGCAAATAGTCTGGCCCGTATGTCAGTTGCCTCCAATATTGCGGAACTTAAACTACCCGGACTGAAAGTATTGCATATTCCGGATGTTGATTACCAGACTCATTATTATACATTTAAAAGCATGCTGACGGCATTGAAAACCTGGTCTGATGCGCATCCTAACCACTTACCGGTTTTCTTGCACATCGAAACGAAAGAGACAGCTGTTACCGATGTGGTTCCCTTGTTGAGTATTGTCGGCCTTGCACAAACTATCAAATATACACCAGCCCTTTCAGATAACATTGATACGGAAATAAAAGCTGTATTTGGAGATGGGTTGGATAAAGTAATCACACCGGATAAAGTGCGCGGCACCTTTGCCACATTAAAAGAAGCTGTGCGTGCAAATAACTGGCCGACCATCGGAGCATCCAGAGGAAAATTTATTTTTGTTATGCAAGGTGGTGCAGAAGAAGAATATGTACAGGGTCATCCATCGTTGCAAGACAGAGCAATGTTTGTATATTCTGAGAATGATGATAAAGATGAAAGTGCAATTTTAATCTACAACGATCCGGAAAGAAATAATGAGGATATCAGAACTGCAGTAAGCAATAACTATATCGTACGGACAAGATCAGACGGCCCTAACAATCAAAATAAAAACGGTGATTACAGTAAACAAATTGCTGCCTTCAACAGTGGCGCGCAGATTATTTCTACCGATTATTACCGGCCGGATCCGAGATACCTTACATCTCCGGGTATCTTTACCAACTATTCCTGCAGATTCCCGAATGGTGAACTGGCAAGAATCAATGCCATTTCTGCTGCGGATAAACAGGGTATCGGAAGAATTGCCGAATAGAATAAATTTGAGAATTGAGATTTGGGAATTTAGATTAATTCTTAATTCTGAACGCTTAATTATCTATCTTTATATATGCTGAAATCTTCATTCTATAGTTTATTTATTACGTTGATTTGTTTCTTTTCTGAAATTAAAGGACAGGAAATTATCTCCATTGATTCCTTAAAAATCAATCAAATTCAAACCTTAGGCAGTCACAACAGCTATCATCAGCGGGCGAATAAATTTGTACTGCGCTTTTTGAAAGGATTAAGTGGCATTCTCCCAAAAGAATTTAATCCCAAAGAACTCGATTATGCGCACGAACTTTTACCGGTTCAGTTGGACAGTT
>JADLAJ010000142.1 GCA_020848255.1 Chitinophagales bacterium | reverse complement strand
TGTTATATTCTAAAACAGCTCTGCCGATTACAAATCCGCTAACTTTCAAATCATATTGCAAAAGATTGTCGTTGTCGTCATAAATAAAACTCAGGTATTCATCTCCGCTCGGCAATATTTTTATGCTAGAAATTCTGTCGTTAAAATAACTGAGGTACAAACCGCTGCTGTCCGGTAGGGTGGCGGATAACACCTGTTTTTTATTATTGAATGTGATGGTATATGTAACGTTTCCAATGGTATCTAAAAAAGTATTCAGAACAATCTTATCACTGGCATAAGTCACATTTATTTCTTTCAGTAAATGTGCAGATGCGGTTGTATCGTCATAAACGGTTGCACTGCTCAAGGTACCATTGTCATTATAGTAAAAATTAGTAGATTCTATAACATTATTAGGTGGTGGGATGCGGCCATTTACATTATCCTCATACACAAAATTTGACTGCTTGATTTTTTCTTCTACCACTACAGGCTTAGAGCAACTTATCATAAAAATAAGTGCCATGGTTAATATCCCAAACTGACTTTGAATGCGGTGCATCATGGTAAAAATGTTTTTTCTTAGTTCAATATCAAATATTATCCTTTTTTTGTTAACTTTCCAGTATAAATTTTGGGTGATGTCATAAAAAATAGTAACTTTTTAATTTAGTAAATTATGTATGATTCCAAGTTAATACGTTTATTTTCAATGTTTTCTGACGAAGAAAGGCGCAAATTGCGTAAATGGATTAAAGCTGATTTTGTCAATAGAAATGAAGATATAGTTTCTTTTTTTGAATTTATTGATACCCGCAGCACGCTTACTGAAAGAACTGTTTCTAAGGAAAAGGCACACGATTTTTTGTATCCAAATACACCCTACCACGATTTAAGGATTCGTCATTTGTTGTGGATGACCACAGAAATTATTGAAAATTTTATCGTTTATAACAGTGTGGTGCAGCAACCATCGCTTAGCAAGCAGCTGCTGACACAATACTATGCGGAAAGAGAATTATACAAGTTTGCCGGACAAGCTGTAGAAGAGGGTGTGGAATTGATGGAAAAAACGAAACTGAGAAATGCAACCTATCATCTCCATCAATACCATATTAGTGCATTGTTTTATCAGGTTAAATCCAGAAATAACAGAAGCAATGTTTTTAATCTGCAGGAAGTAATAGATCATGCTACTTTATTTTCAATTATTGAAACACTGAAATACGCCTGTATCATTCAGTCTTTGCAGAAGATTTCAGAATCAAAAATTGAAAACCATTTGCTGAATGCAACACTGGCTTTGCTTGAAAATCCTGTTTTCTTAAAAGACACAGCCGTTCGTATTTATTACAATATTTATCTGGTGGTGAAAGATGAAGATGAAAAGGCATTCAAAACATTCATTAAAGATTTGAAGGCAAATAATACCCATTTTACCTCACAGGATCTAAAGGATTTGTATTTGCTGGCTATTAATTTTTGCGTAAAAAAATCCAACCAAAATCTTACAGAATATACACAGCAGGCTTTTGAATTATATATATATTCCATACAAAACGGCTATCTGCTGGAGCATCATGAAATCAGCCGGTTTAGTTTTACAAATGTGGTGACGCTGGGAATTAAACTGAAAGAGTTTGCCAAAACAGAAAAGTTTATACAGGATTATGCAAAATACATTGATAAGGAATACAGGCAAAACACAGTAGACTTTAATAATGCAAAAGTATTTTATTCTAAAGACCAGCATCAGAAAGCACTGCGAATATTGCTAACCAATGAGTTTAAAGATATTCTCTGGAATCTGAATGCGAAGTATCTTACGATGAAAATTTATTTCGAGGCCAAGGATATCAGTGCGTTTGCCGTAACATTAAAAGCTTTTAAAAATTACGTAAGGCGAAAACCAAACATCGGATATCATCAGACGTATTTTATCAATGTAAGCAAGGCGCTTACCTCCTTGATGGATATTTATAAAAAACCGGAAAACTATAAAAATTTTGAGTTCGATTTGTCTACACCGGATATTGAATGGTTTAATAAAGCATTAAAAGGGATGGAAAAATAAAAAAGGTCTGTACATAAATGCATACAGACCTTGTAAAATATTAAGCAATTTCTTTAAGAGAAATTCGGTGCTAAATCATGTTCAGTATAGAACGTGTTGATATATGTGATAGCTTCTTCCACATCATCCGTTACTAAAAACAAATCAAAATCATTTTCACCAATATTGTGTTGGTTGTTTAACACTTCCGTTTTCATCCATTCCAGCATGCCCGCCCAGAAAGAAGTGCCCATTAACACGATTGGAACTCTGTCAATTTTTTTAGTTTGAACTAAAGTCATCACTTCAAATAACTCATCAAAAGTACCAAATCCACCCGGAAGATAGACGAAGCCCTGTGCATATTTAACAAATACCACTTTTCGTACGAAAAAGTAATGATGCGAAATCAATTTATCGCTGTCTATATACGGATTATGTCCTTGCTCAAACGGCAACTCGATATTCAACCCCACGGATTTTCCATCTTTATTTTGTGCACCTAAATTACCTGCTTCCATAATGCCGGGACCGCCACCGGTAATTACACCATAGCCTTCTTCAGATAAACGTTCTGCAACCTTTACTGCCAGTTGGTAATATGGATTATCCGGCTTGGTACGCGCAGAACCGAAAATGGAAATACACGGACCAATTTTATCCATCTTATCATATGCATCCACGAACTCACTCATGATGCGAAACATGCTCCAGCTGTTGGAAGCATTTACCTGTGTCCAGTTTCTTTGTTTGAAGGGTCTCTTTTTCTTAAAATCTTCTAATGACATACTTTCTTAATTTTTCAATTTACTAATACATATTTCCGAAAAGTCGGACTTGCAAAGATAGAAATAATTCTTAGTTTTTACCTATTCAGTTCAGTATCAAGCGCTGAAACCTCCGTGGCGGGTTTGCTGATGATATATAAACCGATAAATGTAAGCAAGCCGTTCCATAGTAACATCTCCGGTCCGAATGAAAATCCTGCTATTAATTTATCCGAATTTTTATCTGCAACAAAACAAATGACCGGAGCCACTAGACAAATTACAGGGGATAAACTGTCGTTGATTTTTCGTTTGGTTAAAATGCCAAACATAAATAATCCTAATAGCGGACCATACGTATATCCGGCAATTTTCAGCAATAAATCGATGATGGCTGCTTTATTCAAAATCTTAAATCCGATGACAAATAATAAGAAGACAAATGCCATGATAAAATGTACAGTTAAGCGGGTTTTGGTGCGTTGCTGTTCGCTCAGTTCTTTTTTATCATTGATGCCCAGAATATCTATACAGATAGAAGATGTCAATGCCGTTAATGCACCATCAGCACTCGGAAATAAAGCAGAAATCAGTCCAATTACAAAGATAATGGCGATAAATCCGGGTAAATAATGCAAAGCAATAACCGGAAATAAATTATCTGTCAAAGCAGGAATTTCAATTGCTTTAGCTTCGGCATATAAATATAAAACACCGCCGAGCACAAGGAAAATCAGATTTACTACAAGCAAAATAAAACTGAACGTAATCATATTTTTTTGCGCTTCGCCTAAATTTTTGCAGCTGATGTTTTTCTGCATCATCTCCTGATCTAAACCTGTCATGGAAATGGTAATAAACATACCACCAATGATTTGTTTGATAAAGAAATTACCTTTTAGCCAGTCGGTCATAAAAATCTCTGTATACCCTTTTTCTTTTAACGAACCGATGAGTCCGCTAAATGATAAATGCAATTCATTTTTGATAAACCACACACAAGTTACTAATGCAAGCAGCATAAAAGTGGTTTGCAGCATATCTGTCCACACGATAGATTTTACGCCGCCTTTGAAGGTGTACAATAAAATCATCACCAGAATAACAAAGGCTGCAATCGTGAAAAATCCAAGGCCTTCCGGCAATAAAAAAATCTGCAAAACATTAATTACTAAAAACAAACGTAAGGTAGCACCCAGCGTTCTGGATAGAATAAAAAAGCCGGCACCTGTTTTATATGTAGTGTTGCCAAAGCGTTTTTGCAGATAGGTGTAAATAGACGTTAAGTTAAGTTTGTAATATAAAGGCAGCAAAACCATCGCCACCACAAAATAACCGATGAGATAGCCGATGACCACCTGAAAATAGGCGAAATGTGCAGTGCCCACTTTGCCCGGAACGGAAATAAAAGTTACACCCGAAAGCGAAGTTCCAATCATGCCATAGGCAACAATGTACCAGGGAGACGCTTTACTTCCTCTGAAAAATCCGTCATTGGTGGCATTTCTGGAAGTGTACCAGGCAATGACAAATAAAAAGATAAAATAGGCTATCAAGCTAATGGAAATTATTATCGGCGACATTTCTTTGTTTTAGAGATGAGTATTATTAAGTGCAAAAATCAATAACTAAGTTTTAATTATTCATCCTAAAAGTAACCAGATAATCCAAATGCAGATAAAAAAACTATCCACTAATGTCTATTGACTATTGACTATTGACTATCTTTAGGCCATGCAATTTCCATCTAAATTAATTGAAGATGCAGTAAATGCCTTTGCTACTTTGCCCGGTATCGGTAAAAAGACAGCTTTGCGTTTAGTGATGCATTTGTTGCAGCAGGAACCGGTAGGAACCAAAAATTTATCGGAAGCAATTTTGAAAATGCGAACGGAAATAAAATTCTGTAAAACCTGTCACAATGTGTCCGATGAAGATATCTGCAGTATTTGTACAAATTCGTATCGCGATAAAAGTGTGGTGTGTGTGGTGGAAAATTTCCGTGATATCATCGCCATTGAAAATACCCGACATTACAACGGCTTGTACCACGTGCTGGAAGGATTGATTTCTCCTATGGATGGCATAGGTCCGGAGCAATTAAATATACAAAGCCTGCTGAAAAGAGTGGAAGAAGGTACTGTCAAAGAAATTATTATGGCCTTGAATCCAACGATTGACGGCGATACCACAATTTTCTATTTATCCAAAATGTTGTCGAAACACGAATTAAAAATCACTTCCATTGCCCGTGGTATCGCTTTTGGCGGTGAATTGGAATATGTGGATGAGATTACACTCGCACGTTCCATACAATCCAGATTGCCGTATGAAAATTATTTGAGCAAATAGCGTGAATATAATGAAGCTAAGCATCGTCATAGTAAATTATAATGTGCGCTATTTTTTAGAGCAAACGATTTCGTCTGTATATAAATCCAGCATAAATTTTGACTACGAGATTTTCGTGGTTGATAATAATTCATCAGATGATTCACTGAAAATGCTGGAGCAAAAATTTCCGGAAGTGAAGGTGATTGCAAACAATGAAAACGCCGGATTTTCCAAAGCCAACAATCAGGCGATTAAACTGGCAAAAGGGGAGTTTGTTTTATTATTGAATCCGGATACCATTATACAGGAAGATACACTGCAGAAATGCATTAATAAGATGGAAGCGGATGCAGCCATTGGTGGATTAGGGGTCAAAATGGTAGATGGAGCCGGCAATTTCCTTCCGGAATCCAAGCGCGGTTTTCCCTCGCCAATGGCGGCCTTTGCAAAAATGAGCGGACTGTCAAAACTCTTTCCGAAATCAAAAACGTTTGGTCAATATCATTTATCTTTTTTAGATAAAAACCAATCACATGAAATAGAAGTCCTGAGTGGGGCTTTCATGCTGTTGCGTAAAAGTGTACTGGAGAAAGTTGGTTTGCTGGATGAAGACTATTTTATGTACGGAGAAGATATAGATTTATCATATCGTATAAAAAAAGCAGGCTTTAAAAATTATTATTTTGCGGATACTTCCATTATTCATTTCAAAGGGGAGAGTACGAAAAAAGGCAGCCTGAATTATATCAGAGTGTTTTACAATGCGATGATAATTTTTGCCAATAAGCATGTGAGCGGTACACGCGGCAAAGCATTGACTTTCCTGTTGAAAATAGCCATTTACCTCAGGGCCTTGCTGGCGGTTGTGCAAAAAATACTAACTCCGTTTGGTATGCCTTTGCTGGATGCTTTGCTGATGGCCGGTAATTTGTATGTTTTGCAATTAATCTGGGAGAATTACATTAAAATCAGTGAGCATGTTATTTTTCCGGCAACATTCTTTTACGTGAACATGCCTATTTATATTGTAACATGGCTGGCTTCGATGTTGTTTTTCGGGGTGTATGCAAAAAACACTAAATGGCGGCGTTTATTAACCGGCTTAACCTCCGGAACGCTGATTATTGCTATTCTCTATGCGTTTTTTCCCAATTTTCTGCGTACTTCCAGAGGGGTTATTTTGATTGGGTTTTTCATAAATATAATGTTGTTGTCGTCATACAGATTCTTATTTTATATCTTGAAAGGCACCTTGCATTCTTTTATTAAAGACGAGAAAAAGTATATTATTATCGGAAGTGAAAAAGAAGCAAATACTATCTCGGAGCAAATAGAGAAATCGCACCTGAAGCATAAATATGCAGGATTTATTTCATTACATAATGGCATAAAAAATATTAAAAATTTAGGCTCCATTGATAATCTGAATGATATTTTGGAGGCCTATAAACCTAACGAGATTCTGTTTTCTACCGAAGAATTATCGACACAATTTATCATTGAAACCATGTCGAAAATTAAGGAGCCGATAGCTTTCCGTTTGGTAACAAAAAACAACACCATTATCAGCAGCACCTCCAAAAATAAATCCGGAGAAATATATTCGTTTGATATCAACCTTTCTCCCCAAAAATCCTGGATAGATAAGTTAAGAGATTGGATTTAAGAAAGATATTGGTTATCTTTAGAATACATCAATTCAGAAACATAATGAAATCTACCCTTTTCACCTTGATTATTTTATTTATTGGCTTTACATCTCAAGGACAAACCATGCCGGATGTTTTAGGTGTGTGGTGTTCAGGAAAGAAAGACTGCAAAGTACAGTTGTACAAGAATGGCAATACCATAGAAGGGAAAGTTGTTTGGCTATTGGAAGATAAAGATGAACATGGCAATCTCTTGCTGGATTCTAAATATAAAAAGCCTTTAGTAGGTTTAAAAATTCTTTGGGATGCCGTGTACAATCCGATTACCAATTACTTTGAAAACGGCATTGCCTACGTAAAAGGCCATGAGTTTTGCGGTAAATTTAAACTAAATAAAGACGGCACACTGGATGTTACCGGATTTATCTGCAGCCTGAAATTTCTGAAAAAAACAGATACCTGGACAAGAGTAGCTGAGTGATTTCTGCCTTTTTAGAAGTGTGTCACATAATCAATTTTTGTACTTATTGAAAGTAGTCAGGTATTACAGATGATTTTGCCAGAAAAATCCTGAATACATACCTTATGAGAATGAATGTAATTTTTAAAACCTGAGAGTTGGTTCTTATTGGGCAGGATTATGTTTTTCCCATGATTTTGTTTCTCTGTTCCATAAAGACTTGCCATTCATATTATCATCTAAAGAAGCAGGCTGGCGCAATTCCATTTTTGATATCGGCACATTGTTGATGTCAAAATAAATATCCGTATCATACCAATACATACTGGCACCCGGATTTATATGATTATGCATTTTAGAAACAGCGCCATTTTGGTGAAACTCTTTTATTTCAGTGGTATTAGAATAACTCAGCCGTACATCCTTAAAACGATAAGTTTCATTTCCGAGCGTATCAAATAAAGTAACAGTTCTTTTGCCATCTAACCAGGGTGTGACAATGACGGAAATTCGTTTAGAATTTTTATAGTAAAATTTTTCAACTATATTCTTCGGTAAAATAGTTTTTTCCGGTTTGGGTGAAGGGCTTACTTTTGTGTTAGTCTCTTTTTGTTTTAATATTTTTTGTGGTGCGATGGTCGGTTGCACCTGTTTAATAATGGTGTCGGTAATTATACTGTCTTTCTGTTGCAGGTTTTTTAGCTCTTTTAATTCACTTTGTAGCGAATCAATTTTATTAAGTAATTCCTCATTAGCATTGGATTTGTTTTCACGAGGAACACAATTTTGCAGTAAAGCAGCTAATAATATGAGTATGAAAAAACGCACAATAGTTATTATAGAAAACTACTTACAATTGTCGTTCCAGAAATCTACCTGCTGTAATTTGGTGCTTCATTCGTAATTGTTACATCATGCGGGTGGCTTTCGTTTACGCCGGCCTGTGTTATTTTTACAAACTGAGAAGTTTCCTGCAAGGTCGGAATATCTTTTGCTCCACAGTAACCCATACCGGCACGCAAGCCACCAATAAACTGATAAATCACTTCACTCAGCGTTCCTTTGTATGGTACACGTCCCACAATGCCTTCCGGTACCAACTTTTTAATATCTTCTTCCACATCCTGGAAATATCTGTCTTTTGAACCTTCCTGCATCGCTTCCAAACTTCCCATTCCACGGTACGTCTTGAATTTTCGTCCTTCAAAAATCACCGTTTTGCCCGGACTTTCTTCAGTGCCTGCGAATAAAGAACCTGCCATAATCGTATTGGCACCGGCTGCCAGTGCTTTTACCATATCGCCGGTATAGCGAATGCCGCCATCGCCGATAATCGGAACGCCGGTATTTTTTAAGGAAACTGCTGCATCGTAAATCGCACTCAGTTGCGGAACGCCCACACCTGCTACTACACGGGTGGTGCAGATAGAACCCGGACCTACGCCTACTTTCACGGCATCAACACCGGCATCAGCCAGTGCTTTTGCAGCCGATCCGGTCGCTACATTACCGCCTACAATATCCAGATGCGGGAATGTTTGTTTGGCATTTTTGATAGCGGTTAACACGCCGTGAGAATGCCCATGCGCCGTATCAATGCAAATAAAATCTACTCCTACACTAACTAATGCTTCGATGCGCTGCATCATGTCTGTGGTAACGCCCACAGCCGCGGCAACACGTAATCTGCCCGAATCATCTTTGGAAGAATTCGGGTAGTTTTTTACTTTCAAAATATCTTTGTACGTAATTAAACCTACCAGCTTGTCTTGCTTGTCTACGATAGGCAGTTTTTCAATTCTGTATTGGTGCAGAATGTCTTCTGCTTGTTTTAAAGTAGTTTTTTCAGGGGCCGTAATCAGTCTTTCTTTCGTCATTAAATCCTGAATTAGCATGGAAGCATCTTTGCAAAAACGCAGATCCCGATTGGTTAAAATACCCACCAAAATACCGCTCTCGTTGGTAATCGGAATGCCGCCAATTCTGTTTTCCGACATTAGCGCAAAAGCTTCTGCTACTTTTGCGGTCGGTCTCAGAGTGATCGGGTCTGTAATCAATCCGCTCTCAGAGCGTTTTACCTTGCGCACTTCTGCTGCCTGTGCTTCAATCGGCATATTCTTATGCAATACGCCAATACCACCCTCCCGTGCCAGCGCAATCGCCAGGTTGGATTCCGTAACCGTGTCCATCGCAGCAGATAATATCGGAATATTGATGGTGATATTACGCGTTACTTTTGTGCGGATATCTGTTTCTCTGGGTAAAACCTGTGAGTAGGCCGGTAATAATAATACATCGTCAAATGTAAATCCGTCGCCTGCAAATTTGTGTTGGGAAGAAAAATGAGAGAGTGTTTCCATGTGCAAAGATAGGAAAAAGTAATAAGTTGTAAGTAATAAGGATATGAATTTTTGTCAAAAAGTTCAATAATTTACAATTTTCCCTTTGCCTGCTCCAGTGTTTTTTGCAGTTTATCTATATCATCATTAGAAAGCGCTTCAATAGTTTTATCATTGGAGATATTGGTTTGAACCATAAAATTCCAGTCTAGTTTATTCTGAGTATTTAAAACAGTAAACAGCATCAATTGAAACCCCGATTTTGTAGTGAATTTGATTTCGGTATAACTGCCTGGCGTGGTTTTGCTTTTCAGAATGGTTTTCATGTATTGCAAGGTGGTAATCAAACCGTCAATTTCTTCCGCATCGATATAATTATTAAACGTCTTTAATTCTTTTCCCGCCTGCATTTTATGTACCACACGCAATCCTGATATGATACTGAACTTTTCAAGATTGGTCACCTTTACGGCATCCATTCGGAAAGCAGGAATATTATCTACTGAAAAAACTTCCTGTTTGTATAAAAAGCCTTTAGTGAAAACAGCTTCTTCGATTTTTGTTTTCTGTAAGTCATTTTCTGCAAATGAAATAAAGACGAACAGCAACAGATAAAGTAATACAATAGATTTTTTCATGAATGTTATTTAAGAAATAAAGATAATAATTTACTACTCACCAATTACTCAATTACGACAGATGCGATAAATATTCTTTCTCTACCGACATCGCTGCTTTTTTTGCAGGAAGATAAGCGGCAATCAGGCTTATGATAATGACGACCAATGCCACCATCGCGAAATCAAACAGCTGCATTTTTACAGGATAATACTGCACCAGAAAAGAAGAGCCCGGCATCGGTACCAAACCCACTTTTTGTTGTAAAATACATAAAATAAAAGCGAGCAGCATGCCGATAAAGGCACCAACGCAGGACATTAAAATACCTTCCAGTAAAAATATTTTGATGATATTATTTTTATGAATACCCAGAGCCGTGAGTGTTGCAATGTCTTTTTTCTTTTCGAGCACGAGCATCGATAAAGCACCGATAATATTGAAGGATGCAATAATCATGATGAGCACCAGAATGGCAAACGTAATCCATTTTTCGCTTTTCAGGATTTTATACAAAACCTCGTTTTGCTCGTAGCGGCTTTTTACACTAAATGATTTTCCCAGTGTATGCTGCAATTGCTGAATGGCAATGTCTGTATGTGTTTTATCTTTCAGTCGTATTTCAATTTGCGAGGCTTTTTCGTAATTATCGGTGAGTTGCTGAAAAAAATCCAGCGGAACGAAAGTATATTTAGAGTCAAACTCATCGGAGACGGCAAAGGCACCTGCCGGCGTTACATAGCTTTTATTAAACGCATTTTCCATGGAGGCAAAAGAACCGGATGTTTTTTTCGGCATGTAAATCGTCACCGGATTAAATGCCTGAGCAGCGTTCATGCCTAATTTTTGTGCCACGCCCACACCCACAATGCAAAAATTGATGCTGTACTTTTGCAGGATTTTCTTGCCGTCCACCATGAACGTATCGAACTTTTTAACCACGTTAAAGTAGTTCTTGTCAACACCCTTTACGGTACAGATATGCTGACGGTCGGAATATTCCAGCAAGGCATTTTCTTCGAGTACAAAACTGAAGGCGTCAATGTAATTAATGGAACTTAATTTTTGCCGCAAATCAGTGGAGGTCTCAAAGGTTTTACCTTCTACTGCAGTAATGGCAATATCCGGATAAAAAACGGCATACAATGATTTTACCAAACCTTCGAGTCCGTTAAAAACGGAAAGCACCAGAATTAGTGCCATGGTGCCAAACAACATAGCCGTACCGCTCACCAGCGAAATGATATTGATCGCATTGGTGGATTTTTTACTGAATAAGTAACGCTTGGCTATATTGAGTTCGAGGTTCATGTGGATTATTGGTCAATAGTATATTTCTATTCACTCTTTTCACCATTTCTCAACTTATCCAATTCCGCATCCTTTTTCTTGATTTCGCTGAAAATACGCTCCAGGTTCTGTACATCTTCCAAAGTGTCATCTTTGAAGAATTCCAGTTGAGGAATGGAACGAACCTTGTTTCGTATCTTTTTGCCTAAAAAACCACGAATTAATTTGTTGTGTTTATCGAGATTATCCAGAATAGTGTCCGGTTTCGGATGGTTGTAAATGCTCACATATATTCTCGCAGTAAACAAATCCGGCGTTATGCGTACCCCGGAAATAGTGATTAACGAGCCTTCTAAAATGGTATTCAGGTCTTTCTGTACAATTTCGCTCATTGCCACTTGTATCGTTTTTGCCACTTGTCTTTGTCTGATAGATTCCATAAAACAAAAGTAAATAATATCTTTACACTTCAATGCAAGATTTACGCAGTTTATTAAAATATTGCCGGCCGTACATTCCGAATGTAATCCTGAACATCGTTTTCAACCTGTTTTCGACGATTTTTTCCATTTTCTCGTTTTTAATGCTGATTCCCTTTCTGAACCTGATATTCAATTCGGATAAGATGGTGGCTACAGAAATAAAGGATGTGCCGTTCAGTTTGCTTCATCTGAAAGAATTCATCGGCTCTACATTTAACAGCCGGGTAATTCATTACATCCGTGGCAATGAAAGCATAGAAATCGGGAAATCTAAAGCCTTGTTGTTTATTTGTTTGTTTACAGTAGGCGTGTTTCTGGTCAAGAATTTCTTCCGCTACTTTGCCGTACATTTTCTGGCACCCATGCGTACCGGCATTGCCAGCAATATCCGTCAGCAGTTGTATAATAAGATTCTGAATTTACATGTATTGTATTTTTCAGATCAACGCAAAGGCGATGTGCTGACACGTTTGACAAACGACGTGCAGGAAGTGGAATACGGCATTCTGCACTTTCTGGAAGTTGCTTTTAAAGAACCGGTAACTATTATCGCTACTTTGGTTACTATGTTGTTATTAAGTCCGCAGCTGACTTTATTTGTGCTGGTTATTTTGCCTGTTTCCGGATATATTATCGGAAGAATCGGGAAAACATTAAAAAACGCCTCTTCAAAATCACAGCAATTACAGGGAATTATCAATTCTATTGTGGATGAAACTATTTCCGGCATCCGGATTATAAAATCTTTTACGGCGGAAAAGAGTCTGTCGGATAAGTTTAAAAATATCAATCAGCAACATAATAAAATCGGTACCGGCATGATTCGCAAACGCGATTTGTCGACGCCATTATCTGAATTTCTTGGAATTACCGTCGTAGTGATTGTCTTGTACGTGGGTGGCAAAATGATTATTCATCATACCTCACCGTTGAGTGCAGAAGCCTTTATAGCCTTTATTGTGATTTTCTCCCAAATCATTCAGCCGGCAAAAGCTTTTTCCAATGCCTTCTATTTTATCCAAAAAGGAATGGCTTCTCTGAGAAGAATTGAAGAAGTTTTGCTGGAAGAAAACAAGATTAATGATGTATCTGATGCCATTGCGATTTCAGGTTTTGCCGATAAGATAGAATTGCGAAATGTATCTTTTGCCTATGAAGATGCAGCTGTGCTGAAAAATATCAATCTGGAGATTCCGAAAGGAAAAAAAATAGCGATTGTGGGTGTTTCGGGCTCCGGAAAGTCCACCTTTATTCAGCTCTTGATGCGCTTTTTTGATGTTACGGATGGCGAGATTCAGCTTGACGGGAAGAATATTAAAACCATTCATCAGCAGGACTTACGAAGTTTGATTGCCCTGGTGGCGCAGCAAACCGTATTGTTTAATGATTCCGTGGCGAGTAATATTTCATTCGGCAAAGATGATGATACGCAAGCAGTTCAACAGGCTGCCATGTTGGCACATGCGGATGAATTCATTCTGAAAATGCCGCTGCAATACGAAACTAATATTGGTG
>JADLAJ010000141.1 GCA_020848255.1 Chitinophagales bacterium | reverse complement strand
TCATACGGAGTGCTGCCAATTCTTTCGCCAGTTCGTAATGGTATTGTGCTGGCTTGGTATAATCCAGACTCAGCTGTACAACCGGAATATCCGCATCAGGATACAGATTTTTAATCACACTCCAGGATCCGTGATCCAATCCCCAGTCTTCATCTAAGCCAATGCTCGTTTTTTTAACAGCTTCTTTGGTTGCAGCTGCCAGCTCCGGACTTCCCGCAGCCGGATAATTCACATCAAATAATGCCTGCGGAAACCCGCCAAAATCGTGAATAGTTCTCGGCATATCCATAGCGGTTACAAAAGTTCCCCGCGTTTCCCAATGCGCAGACACGCAAAAAATTGCCGATGGTTTGGGTAATGCCTGCACGCTTTGCTTCCAACCTTTGGTAAATTCGTTTTCCTCAATGGCATTCATCGGGCTACCATGTCCGAAAAACAATACCGGCATCTGCTCGGTTGGTAATAGTTTTTGGGTAAACTGATGCAGTGATTTTAAATCCATACTTTTTGCAATTAAAGGCAGTAAGGCCAATAAAGCTAAAAATTCTTTTCTGTTCATCAATTAATAATTTCAGTGCGCTTTCGTTTTGAGCTTTAATACCTAAATTTACACAAACTTTTGTCATGCAAAAAACATTCGGAATTATAGCCGCACTATACGGAGCATTAGCCGTTATACTGGGAGCTTTTGGAGCGCACGCACTGAAAGAAAAATTAGATGCGTATCAGTTAGAAATTTTCAATAAAGGTGTGCAATATCAGTTTTATCATGTAATTGCCTTATTTGCAGTTGTTTTTTTAGCAGAAAAAATACAACCTAAAACACTGACTTTTGCCGGCTGGTTTTTTAGTGTCGGAATCTTGTTTTTTTCCGGTTCTCTGTATTTATTAGCAACACGCAGTTTAATGGGTACAGATGCATTGACACCAATTTTGGGTCCTGTCACTCCTTTAGGTGGTTTGTGCTTTATCATTGGCTGGATTTTATTGCTGGTTTCTTTCTGTAAATTGTAATATATTAACCATCTGCTCCACTGATTTACAAGGCTATTGGATAACTTTGTTTACCTGAATGAATTCTATGAAAAACTATCAAAATTATTTTTTTTCTTTTTACTTATTACTTACCACTTTTTACTTGAATGCCCAGCCACCGCAGGGATTCAGCGGCACGTCTCCGGCTATCGGCAGAATCAGTGGTAAAATTGTAGATGCTGCAAAATCTACACCTTTGGAATACTCTTCCGTTACCATCAAAAATTTAAAAGATTCCTCCATAATACTCGGCTCATTAGTTGATGAAAAAGGATTCTTTGAAATCACTAAAATACCTTTGGGTGCGTATGAATTAACGGTTTCATATGTTGGGTATAAAGACTTCGTAAAAAAACCGGTAATGGTGATTCCACCTGATAAAACGGATGTGAATCTTGGAACGCTAAAAGTGGAAGAAGACACAAAGATTTTAGAAGAAGTACAGATTACCGCAGAAAAGAGTTTTATGCAGGTGAATGCAGAAAAGAAGGTATTTAATATGGACAAAAATACTTTATCGACGGGCGGCTCTGCGGTAGATGCTTTGAAACAGGTTTCTGTGGTAGAAGTCGATCAGGATGGTAACCTTTCCATGCGCGGCTCCGGAAATTTACGGGTATTTATCAATGGTAAACCATCCGGTATTACCGCTGCGAATACAAAAGCGGTGCTGGATGCTATTCCGTCTTCACAGATTGAAAGCATTGAAGTGATTAACAATCCATCTGCAAAATATGATGCGGAAGGCGAAGTCGGTATCATCAATATCGTTTTGAAAAAGAATACTAAAAGCGGTCTGAACGGAAATGTTACGGTGGGCTACGGTACAAAATACGATGCGAATACGGGGGTAACGATTAACTACCGTAAAAACAATATCAGCTTGTCTACATCCTACAATTTCAGATTTACAGAGAGTTACTACAAAGGCAGCAGCCAGCGGTATAATTTCTTTCCCGGACAAACTCCTTTTTACCTGAATACCAATGATAGAGGGACTTTTAATAATTTCGCAAATACCTTAAACAGTAATGTAGACTGGAACATCAAGGAAAAAAACTCATTATCCTTCAGTGTTTTGCTGAGTGAATCAAATGGAGTAACTAAAGGCAAAGTACATACTGATTTTTTAGACTCCTTAATAGACTACATTAACGCTTATAACCGGTACAATGAAACGAAAAACCTGAACTGGAATGCAGAATTAAATACTTCTTACAGAAGAACATTTAAGGATAATTCTAATGATCTGGTGATTGCAGGCAACTACGCATACTCTAACAGAAACTCTACTCCTGTTTATACGCAGAAAACAATCGATATTAATAATTCAGAATCAGCAAATACGGATTTACTGCAACGAAATACCAATGACAATATTACACACTCCGGGTTTGTGCAGGCGGATTATACACAGCCGTTTAAGAAATCAAAATCCAAACTGGAAATCGGATATAAATTTTCTATACGCGATATTGAGAGTGCATTATACGGTGATTCCTTAATCAGAAGTACACAACAATATGTCTATGACAGTTCGGTCTCCAACAAATACCGTTTTAATGAAATGATACACGCCGGCTATGTGATTTTCGGCGGTGCTGTAAAAAAAGTATTCACCTACAAAGCCGGTATCCGTCTGGAGAATACGAATATTGACATTAAGCAACAAGTGGGTAATCAGGAATACAAACAAAAATACTTTGATTACTTTCCTTCCGCTTCCATGTCGTTCAACTTACCAAAATCTCATTCCTTAAGTTTGTCGTATAGCAAGCGTATCAACCGTCCGGGTGCGGAACAATTGAATCCATTCGGAAACTACAGCGATCCGTTTAACATCCTCACCGGAAATCCGAGAATGAAGCCGGCTTACACGCA
Source organism: Chitinophagales bacterium (assembly GCA_020848255.1). Taxonomy (GTDB): domain Bacteria; phylum Bacteroidota; class Bacteroidia; order Chitinophagales; family JADIYW01; genus JADJSS01. The sequence goes on along the minus strand of JADLAJ010000141.1, from coordinate 8,384 downwards.
TGCGCTTGAACTTACGCATGTAAAAAATATTGAACTGAAACCTTCTAAAAAAGATTCCACGTTTCAACGCAGCATCTTTTTCAGCACCACCGTTTATTATCGTTATGCCTATAATGTATTTACACGTTACAGAACAGTGGACAGTATCGGCCGCTCTATAGTTTATTTCGACAATCTGAATGTTGGTCAAAACATTGGTGCGGAATTTACGGGTCGTGTAAATGTATTCCGCTGGTGGAATTTTGTACTATCTGCAAATTTATATCACAATAAAGTGAAAGGAAATGTACCGAACGGCGAAGTAGATGCGACAACCAACAGCTTTCAGTACAATTTAAGGTTAATGAATACCTTCAACATTAATCCCAAAGCATCGATACAGTTGATGGTGATGTACAGAAGTAAAATAAAATTCCTGCAGGGTGAAATCACACCGATGGTTTTTGCCAACTTAGGTTTCAAATATGATTTTCTTAAAAACAATAAAGCGAGTATAGCCATCAATGTAAGCGATGTTTTCCATACTCAATACTTTGGGGTGAGTACCGGCGGAAGCACCTTTAGTGGAAATGTAAAACGTTACTGGGAATCTACCGTAGGCAATATTGTTTTCACATACAGATTTGGAAAATCAGAAAACAAAGGACAATTCAGTAAGCAAAAGAAATCTAATTTTGAGGACAGCGGCAGTGGTATAGACGGTGGCGGCGGATAGTATTATTTATTCCTGCCGAATTTCAATTCCTGTATTAGGGCAATGAAATCTTTATCTTTAGCCCATCCTGCAAAATATAAATCTTTAGAGATGTATGTGAAATATTTTGTATCGACAAACAACCCTTCTTTTTTAGCTTCTCTTAATGCATCGAAAGTTTCCGCTTTACTACCTTCAGCTGCATAGCAACGTGCCATTTGATACTGTGCATAGCCTTTGTCATTAGTCAACTGCATCCCCTTATAAAAATCAGAACGTGCACCTTTAAAATTTGCCATTTCCAGTTTGCACATCCCTCGGTCTATATAAAATTCTGATTTATAGTTTACCATACCTATAGCATTATCAAAAAAATCTATTGCTCCGGTATAATTTTTTTGTTTGTATAGTAACTTTCCTAAGTAATAATGTGCATTTTCATCTTTCGGTTCGAGTTGAATAGCACGTAATAAATCCTGATAAGATTCGTTCAGCTTATCCATATGATACCGCACAATACCTCGATTCCGAAGTGCTAATTCAAAATCCGGTTTCAGTTCTATGGATTTATTGAAATCAATCTCTGCTGTTTTTAAATCAATCATACTGGCGTTGGCAATATTCTGATTGTTGTAGGTTGCAGATCCTTTATTATTGTAGGCTAAATAATTATTCGGGTCTAATTTGAGTACTCTTTTGAAATCCTTGATGGCCATTTCAAACTTATCCGCATAATAGTAACACATACCACGACTGTTGTATAAATTAATATCCGAATCATGCATCGATATGGCGGCATTGAAAAAAGGTAAGGCTTCATTAAATTTCTTCTCCAAAACATACATATTTGCCATATCCACATGAGCGGCAAAACATCTCGGATTAAACTTTAGCACTAATGTATAATTCTCTAAGGCTGCCTGGTAATTTTTCAGTTTATAAAAACAATAGGCTTTCCAATACAAGGCGCTGGTATCGTTTTTATGTGTTTCAAGAAACGTATTAAGTGTAGAGATGGCCGGCTGATAAAATTTCTGATCAATTTGCTGTCTGGCAAAATCCAGCACAGGATCTGATTGTTTTTTAGCAAATACATCGGTAGAATAGAAGGAAAAACAAAAAAACAACAGGTAAATAAATGGGGTAAATTTACGATGTAAAAATAACTCATGCTTCCATGATGACCAATTTAATACTTGCACTTTCTTATAGTTTATGTTTTTCCACCTCAATAATAGAAAAATCATTTTTATCAATTCTTTTAAAGTTTCCACTATTGTTTATACTTATAACTTCATAATCAGTGGGTACTTTCAGGAATATCTTTACTTCATTCAGCACACCTTCCGCCCATTCCAGTTCCACCTTGTTTCCGCTGAGGTAGATATTTTCAATTTCCGTGCCAGAAAAAAAGTGCCCTTTACTGCCGGCAACCGCAAATGGGGTATAACCTACTGTCAGATAACACTTAGAACTGTGTTTTGGAATCTCAATCACCTTATCCCCTTTTACCAAATCTTCTTTAACATTGTCAAAAAACAGGTTATTGGGCAGTTTATACATTTTAGGAGCATCACTCACGTTCAACAATGCCAGATAATATCTGTCTTTAATTCTGAAATTGATGGTATAAAAATTATCCTGAAAGTTCACCTGCACATCCTGCACGGGCATCAGCGGGAAAATAGATTTATACCAGTACAATTGCCCTTCATCGTATTCTGCAATATTATCTGATGTGAACAACAAATGTCCGAACAATAAGTTTGCCAGCAGCAAAGAATATTTTTCTTCAAAGGATAAAACGTTTTTGTTATTGCGAAGGATAAACACATCCGGGTCGTTCCAGAACCATTTGCCGGAAAGATGACGGCGCGAAATGGTATTGTGAATCGCATTCAGCACGGATGGCCGCTCGCGTGCACGTATCCACTTCAGAATAGAGAAATCCCAACTCAGGTGTATATCAGGACCGATTCTACAATACTCTGTAGTACCATTTGCCGGACTTAGCGGAACACCGCAGCCTAATATCATTTTATCACCCACACATCCCCGCAAAAAATTCATGGCATCCTGCATCACCTGCCCGCGCGACTTTCCGTTTCTCGCCACTAAAGCTGTTCCATATAAGAAATCCAGTTTTACCAGATCAAAATTCCATTCATGTAAGATGGTATGAAATACTTTTTTCAGATACGCCCGCACTTCTTCGTTGTATACATCCAGCGCATAAAACCAGTAACTCCACATCGGATTGAAACCAATCTTTAAAAAACTGCCATCCTTATTTTTTAAAATCCAGTCCGGTTTCTCTCTTACAATAAAGGAATCTTTTTCACAAGCTAATGGTGCCAGCCACAAACCGGCTTTTACTTTTTGTGCATGTATTTTATCGACAATACCCGTCAATCCATTCGGAAATTTCTTATCGAAATTTAGCCAGTCGCCTACTGCTTTCTGCCAGCCATCGTCAATCTGGAAAATCTCAATCGGTACTTTATTATTCACAAAGGCATTCAGGTTGTCTTCAATGATTTTCTCTGAGATATTGGTGTAATAATAATACCAGCTGGTCCAGCCGATAGCAGGCTTTGCGTTGATGGGTTTCAATAGCTGTGCTTCAAAATAATTCTGAAAACACATCCATTCATAAGAATTTGCGGTAAAAATATCCATCAGCAAAAGTTCTGCTGCTGCAGTTGCAGCCAAACCTTTACAGTCTTTTATTATGTGTAATTTATTTTCTACACCATGATGCTCAAAGATGGTATATCCGTTTGCATCATTTAAAGAACCAATAAAAAATACTTTACGTTTCGGTTGTTTTATATAGGTGTAGGTCCAGCTGTGTATAACACCTTTTTTATTTTTGTATTCATACAACATTCCATCGCCGTATGCTTCCCCGATTACCTTTACACCTCTGCGCTGTGCTTTCAGTTTTTCCTCTTTGCTGTACATACGCGATTCTGTCCAGGATTGAAATCCGTTACAAAAAATCCCTCTGGATGTAGTATAATCCAGATGAGTTTCAATATAAAAATCCAGTAATTCAATATCTTGCTTTGGAGACAACATTACCTTATATCGTTTATCATCATTTATATCTTCCAGTAAAAACTCAAGTTGGAGGTGTTCATTTTCATGCAATGAAAAATCTGAAGATTTAATTTCATACTCCTGATGACGGCATGTGTACTTTAGTAAAAAATGTTGGAATCTCATAAATGGTATTGCTCTAAAAAATGATATCTTGCAGGCAAATTTACTAAAATGAGCATTAGCGTTTGCATAGAATAATAAAAATGATTATTTGTGAATTCTTGCTAAGCTTCAGAATACTCCATTACAAACATCAAAAAATAAGATAAAATGTCCATCAAAAATATTACCGTCATCGGTTCAGGCACCATGGGAAACGGAATTGCACATGTTTGTGCACAGTTTGGTTATCAGGTTTCTCTGGTAGATATTGCTCAAACCGCTTTAGATAAAGCTATCGCAACCATTTCAAAAAATCTGGACAGACAAGTACAGAAAGGTGCCATCACAGAAGAAGTAAAACAACAAACTCTAAAAAACATACAAACATTCACATCTGTGAAAGATTGTGCAGGTAGCAGTGATTTAGTTATTGAGGCTGCTTCGGAAAATGTGGTGATTAAAGAAAAAATATTCCGTGAACTGGATGAGATTTGTGCACCGCACTGCATTCTGGCCAGCAATACTTCCTCTATTTCTATAACAAAAATCGGTGCCTGCACCAAACGTCCGGATAAAGTAATCGGTATGCATTTCATGAATCCGGTGCCGGTGATGAGGCTGGTGGAAGTGATTCGCGGTTATGCTACGAGTAACGAAACTAATAACCTGGTGTTTGAAGTATCTAAAGCCTTACAAAAGATTCCGGTAGAAGTGAACGACTATCCGGGATTTGTAGCAAACCGGATTCTGATGCCGATGATTAACGAGGCGATATACTCATTATACGAAGGCGTGGCGGGTGTATATGAGATTGATACAGTGATGAAACTGGGTATGGCACATCCTATGGGGCCACTGCAACTGGCCGATTTCATCGGGTTGGATGTTTGTCTGGCTATTCTTCGAGTGTTGCACGATGGTTTTGGAAATCCAAAATATGCACCTTGCCCTTTGCTGGTAAATATGGTGACCGCCGGCTATTTAGGCGCTAAAAGCGGCGAAGGTTTCTATAAATACGAGGCAGGCAGCAAAGAATTGGTGGTAAGCGAAATGTTTTTGAAATAATCTATGTACATAGAAAACCAGACATCATATTAAAAATAGTTTCAATGTTAACAAACTGTTTTGTTAAAAAGTTGGATTTTCTAAAATCGTTTCCTAAATTCGGTTTACGTAAACAATTTATAAACTCAAAAATGTTAAAATGAAGAAACTAATTTTAATTAGCTCAGCGGTAGCTATGTTGTTTTCCGCTTGTCAAAAAAACAGTTTAGTGAACACAGACACTCCGTCTGCAATTAGTCAAAGAAATTGCGGTTCAATGGAAGTATTAGCTGAACAACTTAAAGCTGATCCGACTTTAGAATCCCGCTTAAGTGCTTTTGAATCAGTTGTTCAAAACAATATTAAAGCAATTGAAAACGGAACATCTAACTACAGATTGGTTAATGGTGTTATCGAAATTCCTGTTGTAGTAAATGTTTTATACAGAACTACTGCAGAAAACGTTTCTCAGGCACAGATTCAGTCTCAGATTGATGTATTAAATGAAGATTTCAATGCTACTAACGCTGATTTCACAAAAGTACCTTCTACTTTTTCTGGGGTTAAGGCCAATGTGGGGATTCGTTTTGTATTGGATCAGGTTATCAGAAAATCTACTACAAAAACATCCTGGAAAACAGATGATGCTATGAAAAAATCTACTAAAGGCGGTATCAATCCAACTTCACCAACGACTAAATTAAACCTTTGGGTTTGTACATTAAGCGGTGGTATCTTAGGATATGCACAATTCCCGGGCGGTGCTTCTGCTACAGACGGTGTGGTTATCTTAAATACTGGCTTTGGCCGTACAGGTACAGCTGCTGCTCCTTTCAACAAAGGAAGAACAGCTACACACGAAGTGGGTCACTGGTTAAACTTACGCCATATCTGGGGTGATGCAACTTGCGGTTCTGACCTGGTAAGCGATACACCTACACACAATACTGCTAATTATGGTTGCCCGGCTGCAGGTCATAAATCAACTTGCACAGGCACTCCAATTGAAATGACGATGAACTACATGGACTACACAGACGATGCATGTATGTACATGTTCTCTGCAGGTCAAAAATCGAGAGTACTGGCTACTTTTGCTACTGGAGGACCTAGAAATTCATTTGCCAGATAAGCAAATGATGATATTATAAAAAAAGGCTGCTTTAACGAGCAGCCTTTTTTATTTTTATTTAATTGGTCTGAATCCGGATTCATCTGATTAATGAATGGCTGGATTATTTACCAACTTAAATCTATCTTTTAATACTTTCAACATTGCTGCTGAAATATGGGCATTAGAACCTAAAATCTGTCGTCCGTGCAGCCAGTTTTTTCCACCCTCGAAATCAGTAACAACGCCACCGGCTTCCTGCAGAATCAAGGCACCGGCCGCCACATCCCAGGGCGACAACGAATATTCAAAAAAGGCATCAAAACGGCCGCAAGCCGTAAAGCATAAATCTATTGCAGCCGAACCCAAACGGCGAATCCCGCGCGTATGTGTCATCAGGTGTTTGAAGACATGCAGATAATTTTCCAGATAATCAAAATCATAATACGGAAAGCCGGTAGCCATCAGACTATCTGATAGTTTTGCAGTGTTTGAAACCGAAATCTTATTGCCATTCAAATAGGCTCCGTTATTTTTAGAGGCATAAAATAACTCATTTCTGTTTAATTCCAACACCACACCCACTACCATTTCATCCTTGTGTTTTAATCCGACGGAAATACCGAATACCGGCACCTGATGAATAAAGTTAGTAGTACCATCCAGCGGGTCGATAATCCATTGCCACTCTCCCTGCGTCTGTTCTATCGTATTCTCTTCCGTTAAAAAAGTGGCGTTGGGAATAATTTGCTGTAATTCCATCACCAGTAATTTTTCCGATTCTTTGTCTACATACGTCACCAGACTATTTAAGGCTTTCGTCTCAATATCGCTTTGGTGAATCTTTCCGATTTCACTTTGTATAAAAGCACCCGCACACTGCACAGCCAGTATCGTCTGATGTTGTATATCTGACAGATTATTTTCCATATTTCTCCTTATTGGTTTGAGCTACTTGTTCTTCCTTGCTTTTTCCTTCCATCACCACTACAAATTCGCCTTTAGGTTCTTTTTGTGTAAAATGAAGGATTGCCTCCGCTACAGTGCCATGAAATGTTTCTTCAAATTTCTTCGTTAGCTCTCTGCTGATGGAAACATTCCGTTCTTCTCCGAAATATTCCTTTAATTCATTCAGCAATTTCAGCACACGATACGGCGACTCGTAAAACACCACCGTGCGTGTTTCGGCTGCCAGTCCCTGTAATCTTTTTTGTCTTCCTTTCTGATGGGGTAAAAATCCTTCAAAAATAAAACGGTCTGTAGGAAATCCTGAATTCACCAATGCCGGCACAAAGGCGGTGGCACCCGGTAAACACTCCACTTCCACGTCATTCTTTAAACATTCTCTCACCAGTAAAAAGCCAGGGTCTGAAATAGCCGGCGTTCCTGCATCGGATACCAATGCCATCACAACTCCTGATTTTATTTTATGCACGATATTTTCTACCGCTTTATGTTCATTGTCTTTATGGTAAGCCTGCAAGGGCGTGTTAATCATATAATGCTGACATAAAAATCCGGATGTACGGGTATCTTCCGCTAAAATAAGTTGTACTGATTTTAAGATTTCGACTGCGCGAAACGTCATATCCTGCAGGTTGCCGATAGGTGTTGGAACAATGTATAATTTAGACACGTGTTAAAGTTACGAAATGAGCCAAAAGTATGTTCACAAAAGTTCAAATAAAATATAGCGAATTCTATCTGCACCATTAAAAAAATAAATTTATTCAGAGAAAATAACTTTAATCAATAAATCATCTAAATAGGAAACCAGATGAAAGGGTCGGTATTTACGCCAGTTGATGTCGGCGTATTTTTCATTGATATTGACATAATGATGAATGTTCGATTCAATCATATCCTCGGTAATGTGTTCGCGGAAATTGACAGCCATTATCCAGCCGTCATTATCTTTAATATCCTCGTACCACTCTTCATAGTATTCGTTGCTTTCACCAAAAAATTGCAATACATTTTCACCGATTAATACAAATTTCGAAATACCGTTTTCAATCAGTATGTCAATCACATCGCGTTTTAAAAACATAATATCGTTGTGAATGCAGTCATTCCACTCACCGATAAATTCTATGATGGCAGCACCCAGTTTATAATCAACATACAGCAACTTCAGGTATAAGGTTTCTGAACCGATATAATCCCATTGCGGATGAATGTAGTAATTATAAATTTTATCAGAAAACTCAAACTCGCTGTATTCACGGCCATAGAAGGGAGATTTCTCATCTTCTTCAGCAGTGTAATAATCGCGCCATTTCCAGTAGGGTTCTAAAGTATGCATGATAGTTGTGAGTCGTGAGTTAT
>JADLAJ010000140.1 GCA_020848255.1 Chitinophagales bacterium | reverse complement strand
TGGTAACATCAAAGCCGAGTGATACTAATAACCCATCAACTTTTTAAAATTTGTATAATGATTTCCCAATATGTTATAATTTACTGACACACAAGTCATGAAAATGTAAGGCATCCTTAACCGGACTAAATGCCAAAGATTTAATGGCGATTATAGCGTAGGTGATCACCTCTTCCCATCCCGAACAGAGAAGTTAAGCCCTACAGCGCCAATGGTACTAGGTCAAACCTGGGAGAGTAGGTCGTCGCCAACCCATACAAGCCGCAACAGCAATGTTGCGGCTTTTTTTATTTATATCCAGATTAATATCATTATTTTTGATTACATAATCCAATATTTCTTTTTCTACTTTTAGAAGATGTTTATATCATTTACATTGTCCTGCATCATATCCATATGGATTGCAATCGCACTAATTCTCTTTCCAATACAACTATTTATTTCCGCACCTTACGGGAGGCATACGAAAACTACCTGGGGGCCGATGATATCAAATAAATTGGGGTGGATATTGATGGAAGGCTGGGCATTGGTAGCGTTTTGGTCAGTGTATATTGTGTATTTTAGCTACAACAGCTATTCCCTTTTTTTTGCAGGATTGTATACTTTTCATTATATCAACCGCAGTTTTATTTTTCCATTGCGCACCAATACAAAAGGCAAAGAGATGCCGTTAATGATTGCATTGTCCGCGATGCTATTCAATTCTGTGAATGCAAGTTCAATCGGCTATTTTTTATCAAATGTGACTGTTTATCCCGAAAACTATTTTCTTCAATGGAATTTTCTGCTCGGACTCCCGTTATATATATTCGGGTTTTATGGAAATTACAAATCTGATGATATATTGATTAAACTAAGAAAACCTGGTGAGACTGGTTACAAAATACCAAAAGGATTTTTATTCAGGTATATTTCCTGTCCAAATCATTTTTGCGAAATGCTGGAATGGTTTGGTTTTATGCTGTTGATCTGGAACCTCGCAGGTGTATCATTTTTTATATGGACTGTCTCCAATTTATTACCACGTGCATTACATCATCATAAATGGTATCTGCAAAATTTTGCAGATTATCCGAAAGAAAGGAAGGCTGTGTTCCCTTTTGTTTTATAAAAAAAGGATATCAAAAAATTGATATCCTTGAACATTATGTTAAAGTCAGAAACTTACTTTAAGCTCCAGTCAAATTTATGCAAGTTTTCGACGCAGTGTTTAAGTAATAACACAGCGCCTTCAATATCCGATTTGTGTGCCATTTCTATTACCTGATGTAAATGTCGTGTTGGAATGGAAACAGCACCAGCTATAGCTCCGGTTTTTCCGTTGCGCTGAATACCTGCCGTATCTGTGCCACCCATTGGCAACAATTCAGGCTGCCATTTAATTTTGAACTTTGTTGCAATTTCTTTCTGGTATTTTACCATTCTGTAGTCACAGATAGTAGAAGCATCCATCAGCTTAATGGCAACGCCGCCACCGAGTTTGGTTACCTGTTCTTCCGGTTTGGAATCGGGTAAGTCATAGGCAATTGTTGTATCCAAGCCAAAACCGAAGGATGGATTTATATTGTGTGCTGCTACATTGGCGCCACGTATACCCACTTCTTCCTGCACAGAAAAAACAGCGTACACATCATATGGACAATCCTTAAGTAATTTTAAGGTTTCAATTAAAATATACACAGAAACCCTATTGTCAATGGATTTGCAATTTACACATTCGCCCATTTCTATCAGCTGACGATCACGAGTGATTACATCACCCACAGAAACGTATTTAATGACTTCTTTATATGGCAATCCTAAGTCAATAAAGAAATCGCTGATTTGAACGTGTTTCGTTTTTTCTTCAGCTGTCATGATGTGAATAGGTTTACTGCCCATTACACCAATCAGATCTTTTTTACCATGTACAATCACACGCTGAGCCGTTAACGTTTTAGGGTCAAAGCCACCTAAGGTATGAAAACGCAAAAATCCGTTTTCATCGATGTGTTTCACCATAAATCCAATCTCATCCATATGAGCGGCAATCATCACTCGTTTGCTGCTGTCTTTTCCTTTTTTGATAGCATATATGTTGCCGATATTATCCTGTTCAATTTTGTCTGCAGATCCTTTGATGTTTTTCAGTACAAGCTCTCTGACTCTTTGTTCATAACCTGGCGCACCAGCCACTTCGCAGATTTGCGCTAATAATTTTACATTTGTCTTCATGGTGATTTTTAGAATTTAATTTTATGGGTTTTGATAAAAATATATATTCAAATATAAGTTGATTTTTTATAAAGGCAAAAAATACTAGTGTTTTTTCGGCAGGTAAATATAATACTTTCTTTTATTACCTATCTTTAACAAGTAAACGAAATGTATGTCAGTATTGAATAATATAGGTGGTGTGTTGTTAAAACCCATCATAAAAGAAATGAGCCGGGCCAGATTACCTAAAATAGATGGACAGGTCTTTCTGAAAGGATTAAAAGAAGAGGTTGAAATCATAAGAGATGAGTGGGGTGTTGCCCATATTTATGCAAACAATATTAATGACCTATTGTTTGCACAAGGTTTTGGTCATGCTCAGGACCGTTTATTCCAAATGGAGTTAAACAGAAAAGTAGCTCGCGGCAGATTAAGCGAAATCATTGGTAAAAAAGCGTTAGACAGCGATAGAATAGCCCGCACGATGGGTTATGAACGGGTAGCTAAAGAGGATTGGGATTTATTTGGCAAAGAAGAACAACAAACCATAATTGACTACTGCAATGGCATTAATGCCTACATAAAAAGCTCAGACTTTAAATTACCGGTAGAATTCACCTTGCTGAAGCACCAGCCCGAACCCTGGGAGCCTATGGACGTGGCCTCTTTCAGCAGGTTATTAATATCCTTGTTAACATGGGGCTGGTATGATGAAATTATACGGGCAAAATTGATAGAAGCGGTTGGCCCTGAAGCAGCAGCGGAACTGGATAATACCTATCCGAAAGATAATCCGATTACCCTGCCAAAGGGAATTGAGTTTAATATGTTGGATATCTCCGGAAAATTTGAGGCTATGCGCGGACCTTACATGCCGCAAATAAGCGGCAGTAATGCATGGACGGTGAGTGGAACCAAAACAAAAACGGGAAAACCATTTTTATGCAACGATCCACATCTGACCCTGAAAAATCCGAATATATGGTACATGAATCATTTGCACTGTCCGGAGATGCATGTTAGCGGCGTAACAGCACCAACATTGCCGATGGTACAGATTGGGCATAATGAGAAAATCGGATGGGGAATCACCTTATCTTTTACAGATATTGAAGATGTATTTGTAGAAAAGTTTACCGATGAAAAGTGTACTTCGTATATGCACGAAGGCAAGTTGATGGAGACTAATATTATCGAAGAGAAAATCTTTATCAAAGGCGAAAAAATGCCGCATATCGAAAAAGTGTACGAAACTATACATGGTACACTGATTTCAGATGTTACCGGGCATTCCACGATGAAACTTACCTTATGTTCCATGGCTTACCGAGCCGGTACATCAACAAAAGGATGGTTTCAGCTCAATAAAGCTAAGAACTGGAATGATTTTGCAGATGCAGTAAAACATATTACCGCACCGGGATTGAATATAGTTTATGCAGATACCGAAAGTAATATCGGATATTATAATTCCGGAAAAGTTCCTTTGAGAGATAAGGCAACTGCTTCTATTCCTCAACCCGGTTGGACAGGTGAACACGATTGGAAAGGTTTTGTGCCGTTTGAGGAAATGCCGCACGTGTTGAATCCTGAAAAAGGATACGTAATCACTGCTAATCATAAAGTGGAGCCGGATGATTTTCCCTATTTCCTGGGAGATATTTATATGAATGGTTATCGCGCTAACAGATTAGAAAAAATGCTGTTGCGCAAAGACAAACTGGAGCCCAAAGATTTTACCGAAATGCAAATGGATTTTCATTGTATTCCCGGGAAATTATTTGCAGCACATTACAAAGATATTCACATGGACAATGCCGAACTGCAGCGGTATATTGATATGTTGTTGGCATGGGACGGCGTTTTAGACCCTGAAAGAATTGAAGGAAGTTTGTATAAAGTGGGTAAGCTGATGGTGGTTAGAAAATTATTTGAAGCGTCGATCAATGATAAAAAACTGATTGATGAATTATTGGGAAGAGGATTTCATGCCATTTTCGGACCGGTGAATTCTTACTTAGGGCACAACACACCAATACTTTTAAGAATTCTGGATAATGAGGATTCAGAATGGCTGAAAGCAGCAGGAGGTAAAGAAAAACTTTTAAAAGACGGTTTTAAGAATGCGATAGACTGGCTGAAATTAAATTACGGAACTAAAACACATAAATGGAAATGGGGTGATCTGCACGCCATTGTTTTCCCGCATGCCTTAAGTGCACAGCCACCTTTGGATAAAGTATTCGACGTGGGGCCATTCCCAATAGGCGGCGATACGGATACACCGTTCCAGACATTCATCATGGCAGCGGAAGGATATGGCGGAGAGTTATCGGCACCATCCTATCGTCAGATAATTGATTTCTCTGATTTTGACCAATCAACAGTGGTGATGCCATTAGGGAATTCTTCCAATTTAGCCAGCCCGTTTTATAAAAATCAATTGCGCGACTGGTTTGATGGAAATACCTACCCGATGTGCTGGTCGAGAGCAAAAGTGGAAAAGCATAAAAAGCACAGTTTGGTGTTGAAACAACTTTAACTTATTACTTGTTTTGGTATATAATTTGTGTATAAAAAGTAAAGTAAAAAAATGAAGAATCAGTTTTTCTTAATAATGATGCTCTCGTCTTTTCTGGCTTTCAGTCAGGGAGCAAAAGTAACGTCTAAACAAACCGTTACCCAGGATGTAGCAACGGATGCATTAAAATATTCCGATAATAGTAAAGAAGAAGAAATTACCCTTGATGGAAAAGATGTGTTGATTTCCGGTAATGATAATAAAATATCGTTTAAAGGCAGCATCGGCAAAATCGTAATTACCGGAAAAAACAATGATATCACCATCGTATCCGTAAAACAAATCATCATACCGGGAAACGGCAATTTTGTAAGCTGGGAAAAATCGGATAATGCGGGCGGAAAGCCTGTGATACAGGACAAAGGCGGATATAACAATATAGAAAGACGCTCCGATAATGCAATGGATCGTTCGGATAATTAAGAATTTTATCCTAAGTATACGTCCGAATAGCCTGATAATACTATATTCGTACAAAAATATAGAAAATGGCTTTTCATTTTTATAACCCCTTCGATTTTAACGACCCTGTTGCTTATGCGGTACCGGGTTTTATCCTGCTGATCGTTGCAGAGTTTTTTCTGTACTATAGAAAACATCACACTGTCACCAAAGAATTTTATAAGGATGCTGCTGCAAGTTTAGAGTTAGGAATTGGTTCTACCATCCTCGATTTAGGCATTAAAGCTATAGCCGTCGGATATCTGTTGTGGTTCTATCAGTTTCGTGTAACAGATACTTTGGGTCCAGCCACCATTCAGGAATTTGGAAACTGGCAGTGGCATAAAGAGCACTGGTATGTATGGGTACTCTTGTTTTTTGCACAGGATTTTATTTTTTACTGGTATCACCGCTTTGCCCATGAGATAAGACTTTTATGGGCGGCGCATGTCAACCATCACTCTTCAGAGTATATGCATTATTCCACGGCATTGCGTCAGAGTTGGCTGGAGTTGTTATTTAAAGATGCTTTTTATATTCCGCTGGCGCTTATCGGCTTTCATCCGATTATGATATTGACTATGTATCAGATCAATCTTATTTATCAGTTTTTGCCACATACAGAAACCATAAAAAGAATGCCGCGCTGGTATGAATTTATTTTCAATTCACCTGCACATCATCGCGTGCATCATTCCAGTGAGATTCGATATCTGGATAAAAACTACGCAGGGATTTTAATTCTTTGGGACCGAATTTTCGGTACGTTTTTCGATGAAGATGAAAAGGCTTTTCCGGTATATGGCATCACAAAAAATATTCATACCAATAACTTGCTGAAAATTACATTTCATGAAGTGGCTGCTATCTGGCAGGATGTGAAACGCGCGCCGGATATTACATCCAAATTGAATTATATTTTTCAATCACCCGGCTGGAGCCACGACGGCGAAGACCAGCGCGCAAAGACTTTGCAGAGAAATTTGAAGTAATAATCAGAAATAACCAATATAAAATATATATTTGTCTGGAATAAAATAAAAATATGCCAGACGGAGTTATTGATGCTGATACCATTGAACCTGCCGGCGGGAATAAATGTGCTTCCTGCGGCTCACCCCATCTTACTGAAGGTAAAACACCATTGTGCTCAGAGTGCCGGGAGAAGTTTATAAATTATCCCATTCCTAATTCCATAAAAGCTGCATCTTTTGTAATCTTGCTCATTGTTGTTTTTTCATTAGTAACATTTCCAGCCCAGTTAAATTCTATACTCTTATTAGAAAAGGCAAAGAAAGCAATTGAAAACAAGGAGTATGTTACGGCTGAAAAAAATCTGGAAAAATTTATTTCCAAAAATCCAAATCATCTGGAAGCAAACTCATATTTACTGATAACAAGTTATTATAATGATGAACTGGATAAAATGAATACAGCTTATCTGAAAATACAGGATGAAAAGTATGAAGATGAGGAATTGCTGGCAAAAGTCGAAAATACAATTAAGTCGGCAGGTATCTGTTTTGGCAGTGACAGTTTGCATAATTATATGGAAGTTGCTGATACGTTACTTCCTTTGAAAAAAAGACTAACGGATTTTTTGTCCACTCATAAAGATGACTTATCTGCGAAATTACTAATGGCAAGAATTAATCTCTCAGAAAAGGAATACGATGAGGCAGAGAAGATATATGATGAATTGTATGCTGTGGAGCCTAATTCTGTTGAAATACTGGATGGCATTGTAAGCACAAAAAGAATGCTGCATAAATACGACGAAGCGATGAAACTTTGTGAAAAGACACTTTCTGTAAATAAGCAATATGTAAGTGTTCTTGCGCAAAAAGCAAGGATACTTATTTCAGTTTATAAAGAAAAAGAGTCTTTAAAGCTTGCAAAAGCAACAGTAGAACTAAATCCAAAAGATGCATATGCAGCTGCTACACTTGCAATTGCTTACCATTTCAATAAAATGCCGGAAGACAGAGATAAAGTACTGGCATCAATAAGTAATGATTCGGAAGAAAGTGCAGCGTATATACAAATAGCAAAAGATATCATTAACGGCAAAGAAAAATTAAGATAGTATGTTTTTTATTCCAGGATTTCTTATTTCACTTGTTACGTTTCCGGGCGTCATAGTACATGAAATAGCTCATCAGTTATTTTGCAGATGGTTTAAGGTGCCCGTGTTTGAAGTCTGTTATTTTCGCCTGGAAAACCCGTGCGGGTATGTGATACATGAAATACCCTCCAGTAAAATACAATCAATTATGATTAGCATTGGTCCGTTTATAGTAAACACTTTAATCGGATTCCTGATAGCATTACCTGCCGTCATTCCTGTTTTTATGACAAATAATCCTAACACATTTAACTATGTTTTGATTTATCTTGGAGTTTCTATTGCCATGCATGCGTTTCCCAGTAAAGGAGATGCCAATGCGATTTTGGAAGCAATAAAAGAAGACGATACACCATTGGCAGCAAAGATTATAGCATACCCTGTTGTAGGGTTTATTTATTTAGGTTCGATAGGTTCTTTTTTTTGGCTTGACCTGATTTATGGAATTGCTGTATGTGTATGGTTGCCTAAATATTTAATAAGTTTATTGGCTTAATTCTTCTTTATACTTGTGTAAAATAAAAACAGCCGAACAATTTTGTCCGGCTGTTTTTATTTTGAAGATGAATAGTTTTTAATTTTGTTCTTCTTTTGCTTTTTTAGGCTTTGATTTTTTTCTGATGTCGAATTTCAGTTTGTCTTTATTTTCTTCATCCAAATCAGCTACAATGGTATCGCCTTCATTGATATTGGTGTTCAGAATTTCTTCCGCTAAAGGATCTTCCACATATTTCTGAATCGCTCTGTGTAAAGGTCTTGCACCAAACTGTGGGTCGTATCCTTTTTCTGATAAGAAATCTTTTGCAGCTGTTGTTAATTCAATTGCATAGCCTAATTTCTCTAAGCGTGAATAAACGCCTTGTAACACAATATCGATGATTTTATGAATTTCTTCTTTGCCTAAACTGTTGAATACAATTACATCGTCGATACGGTTTAAGAATTCCGGAGAGAATGTTTTCTGTAAAGCTTTCTGAATAACACCTTTTGTCAGATTATCGGAATTGTCTTTAATTGCGGAGGTGGCAAAACCAACACCTGTTCCGAAATCTTTCAACTGGCGAACACCGATATTAGAGGTCATGATGATAACAGAGTTTTTGAAATCTACTTTTCTGCCCAACCCATCTGTCAGAATGCCATCGTCTAATACTTGTAATAAAACATTGTAAACATCCGGATGTGCTTTCTCGATTTCATCTAACAAGATAACAGAGTATGGTTTTCTTCGAACTTTTTCTGTTAATTGTCCGCCTTCTTCATAACCAACATATCCCGGAGGTGCACCGATTAAGCGGGAGATAGAGAATTTCTCCATGTATTCACTCATGTCAATTCTGATTAAAGAATCTTCCGTGTCAAACATGTATCTTGCTAGTGCTCTTGCTAATTCTGTTTTACCTACACCCGTTGGTCCTAAGAAAATAAAAGTACCAATCGGTTTTTTAGGATCTTTTAAACCCACACGGTTACGCTGTATTGCTTTAGTGATTTTAGAAACTGCTTCATCCTGACCAACCACTTGTTTTTTCAGGTCGTCTGCCATTTGTACCAGTTTCTTGCTTTCTTTTTGCGCCACACGTTTTACCGGAATACCCGTCATCATGGCTACCACTTCGGCAATATCCTCATCCGTTACCGGGAAGCGTTTTGTTTTTGCATCTTCTTCCCAGTCTTTCTTAGCTTGTTCTAATTGTTCCTGTAAACGTTTTTCAGAATCACGCAAGCGTGCTGCTTCTTCATAGCGCTGGTTCTTGACCACTTGGTTTTTTTCTTCTTTTACATCTTCAATTTCTTTTTCTAATTGTGTGATGTTTTCAGGAACGTGAATGTTTTTCAAGTGTACACGCGCACCCACTTCATCCAGTACATCAATTGCTTTATCCGGCAAAAATCTGTCGGTAATGTAACGTGTACTTAATTGAACACAAGCTTTTATGGCTTCATCACTGTAACTTACACTGTGATAGTCTTCGTATTTGTTTTTCAGATTCGTTAAGATAATCAGCGTTTCTTCCGGTGTCGGCGGATCTACGATTACTTTCTGGAAACGTCTGTCTAAGGCACCGTCTTTTTCTATATACTGACGATATTCATCTAAGGTAGAAGCACCGATACATTGTAATTCGCCACGTGCTAATGCCGGTTTGAAAATGTTAGAGGCATCCAGCGAACCTGTTGCACCGCCAGCTCCTACAATCGTATGAATTTCGTCGATGAATAAAATAACATCGCGGTTTTTTTCCAGCTCTGTCATAATAGCTTTCATACGTTCTTCAAACTGACCGCGGTATTTTGTACCTGCAACTAATGCTGCTAAGTCAAGAGAAACCACACGTTTGCCAAATAACACACGCGATACTTTTCTTTGTATAATTCTCAGCGCCAAACCTTCCACGATGGCGGTTTTACCAACGCCTGGCTCACCGATTAAAATTGGATTGTTTTTCTTTCTGCGCGATAAGATTTGTGAAACACGTTCGATTTCCGTTTCTCTTCCCACAATCGGATCGAGCTTTCCTTCTTCAGCCAAGCGAGTAATGTCTCTTCCAAAATTATCTAAAACAGGAGTGTTAGATTTAGAAGCCGACTTTTTGGCAGTCGACTGTCCGCCGCCGCCCTGATTGCCGAAACCACGGCGTTCTTCTTCGTCTCCGTCGTCAAACGGCTCGTTTGGTAGTTCTGATGTGAAATCAGTTAATTCTTTATTGTCGTTTTGCATAAAGTCTAATTCTGCTCTGAATACTTCATAAGTTACATCCCATTTGCTCAGCAATTGCGTCACAATGTTTTCCTTGTTTTTCAAAATAGACAGAATCAGATGCTCGGTACCCACAGTTTCCTGTTTCATCGATTTTGCTTCCAGTAAAGTAATTTTCAATACTTTCTCTGCCTGTTTGGTTAAAGGTAAACTGTTGACGTTTCCGGGAATCGTCGTGACTCTGTCTTTTATAGCATCCTCTATCTTTTTACGGAATAAAGCAATGTCTATATCCAGTGAGCGCAATACTTTTATTGCCATGCCATCGCCCTCGCGAATAAGCCCCAGCAATAAATGCTCGATACCAATCTGGTCATGTTTCAAACGAAGTGCTTCCTCTCTACTAAAAGAGATGACTTCTTTTACTTTAGGTGAAAATTTTGCTTCCATATAGTATAGTTCTCAAATTAACTGCCAAATTATAAAACCTGACAGAGTTACTTAAAATTAAAAATAGAACGCTTTTTTTACTTTTTTTATTTTTTTTTGCACAATGCGTCAATTTCTGAATATTATTAACAAAAAAGAGATAAAAAAGATTTCAGGCCATACATTTATTCAGAAAAATGAATAAATCGGCGGACTTTTATTTTGAAAGAATAAAAAAAATCAGGGAACTGCGATTTGATTATCTAAATAGATGCAATTTTTACACAATTAGTTCTATTTTTGGGTAAATTAACAATAGAAACATTTTTACTAAAACTTTTTAAACAAGAAAAAACATGAAATTCAGCGTAGACAAACAAGATGGTGTAGTAGTGTATGAGTTATTAGAAGAAAAATTAACTTCCTTAAACGCACCGATTTTAAAATCAGAACTGGTGCTGGCAAATGCAGAAGGATATAAGAATGTAGTGGTGGATCTGGACAAAGTAAAATTTGTGGATTCGTCCGGCCTAAGTGCACTGCTAATCGGACACCGTTTATGCAAAGATGAAAAAGGAATTTTTGCGTTATGCGGATTAAATGATTCTGTAAAAGGATTGATAAAAATATCTCAGCTGGAAGATGTTTTGCATGTGTACTCTACGCAGCATGATGCAACAGGCGCGATTGATAAGAAGAAGAAAAAATAAGAGAGTCGTAAGTTATAAGTAGTAAGGGGTAAGTTTTATTACGATTTCCACTGACTATTGACCAATGACCAATGACTGAATTTAATATCACCATATTAGGCAGCAACTCTGCCATTTTTAATCACGGGCGACATCCTACGGCACAGGTAGTAAACATTAATAATGCCTGTTTTCTGGTGGATTGCGGAGAAGGCACGCAGGAGCGTTTGTACGAAAATAAAATCAAGTGGTTTAAGATAGACCATATTTTCATTTCCCATTTACACGGAGATCATTATTTTGGACTGATAGGTTTACTGACCACCTTCAATTTGCTGAAACGCACGAATAAACTCACTGTTTTCGGCCCGAAAGAGTTGAAGAAAATAATTGACATTCAGCTTAAGGTGAGTAATACCAAAATGAATTACGAGCTGAAATTTGTGGCTACGAAAGATGATGAAAAACGACTGCTGCTCGATTTGCCGGAATGTTCGGTGTACTCCATTCCGTTGCATCATAAATTGCCTACCACCGGATTTTTATTTGCAGAAAAAACAGAACCACGTTTGCTGGATCTGGAAAAGATAAGAAAATATGCTATTGCCAAAACGGATTTCAAATTACTGAAACAAGGATTGGATGTGCTGGATAAGGATGGCAGAAAAGTAAAAAACAGCGCCGTTACCACCAAAGGAAAAACGCCGCGTTCGTATGCATTTTGTTCAGACACGATGTATCACATACCCTTGGTGAAAGCGATAAAGAATGTTGATTTGCTTTATCATGAAGCTACGTTTTTGCATGAGGATTTACAGCGCGCCAAAGAAACGACGCATTCTACCGCATTACAGGCAGCACAAATTGCGAAAAAAGCCAATGCAAAAAAATTGCTCTTAGGGCATTTCTCTTCCCGCTATATCGACCTTTCCGTTTTAGAAAACGAAGCCAAAACTTTTTTTAAGAATGTTGAATTGGCGATTGAAGGCGGGGTGTTTAAGGTTTGATTACTTCTTTTTTACCTTAACAGGTTCTGTAAACATAATTTTTTCCGATGGCAATTGTTTAATTGTAATACCCATTGTTATTTCATCATACTTTCGCACTAGTTGTATTTTTAAATTGGAATTTGATTTGCTAGAATCAAGTACGTCAATAAAACTAGTTTCATATCCAAGACTTTTTATTATCAATTTGCTTGGAATTTTAGCAGGAAATACAAAAAAAACATTTTTATCAGTTATTGCACCTCTATTTGTTAAGGATTCATATATTGAAGCATAAGGAATTGGTTCATTTGTTTCTCCATCTAAAATAAAACCACTAACAGATATGTATTTTGTTTTTTCTGTTGTTGAATCATTCTTTGCCTGCTTTGTAGTTTCTATTTGTTTATTGTCAATCTGTATTATATTTGATTTGCTATTTTCATTTTGAGCTTGCGAATTTTCTGTAACTAATACCCCCAACGCCAAAGCAGCTGCATATTTTAAATTAGAATATTTCTCTTGCTCTATGTAACTAAATTCTTTGTCGAGTTGTGTATTAACAAATCTGCCACAGAAATTTCCTTTGTTGTTTTTTACAAAGTTGGCGATTTCAGTATCTGTTTTAGTGGAGAAATCTATAACATCTTTTTGGCAATGCGCACAAAACTTACCACGCTCTGTTGGCGTCAT
>JADLAJ010000139.1 GCA_020848255.1 Chitinophagales bacterium | reverse complement strand
ATCTTCATAACTATATAAAATATGTTCATATTTTAATAGAATTTCAAAATGATTGTAAGAAATAAGGATTTTGATAATACTGTTATCATTAACAGATATTATCAAATAATCACCTTGTTGTTTATTATACATTACTTCCATTTTTATTATTTTAAATTTTAAATTTTAATTTTTATTATTGGATATTTACAAATACAAGGTTTATTATTATAAGGTAAACCGCAGCAGATACAGAATGAAATATTATATATCATATTTTTAATTTGAAAAATTTAGATAAAGTAAAAAGTTTTAATTTATAATCTATATAAGGATTATTTATAATTGAATAAATGAAATATTTATTTCTAATCCTCATAGTTTAAAAGTTCAACAAGAGTGTTTTTATGAAATACTCTTAAATAGTTTTTTGGTTGACGGGTAGCGTAGTAAATATTACGCCTCTTAAATTCAAATATGAATGTTTGTTTATGAAAAGGAGAGTAGAAATTATCACCTTTTTTAAGTTGGTAAACTCTAGTTTCTTTTTTGGGAATTACAGTATTTTCCTGATAAATAATAGTATAAATTAAATGGTTTAAAATTTAATAATTTTTGAATGATAACAAATGGGAGCAAATAAATTGCAGCTATAAAAAATACTATTCCAAGTATTAAATTAGAAAATATTAAAAGTATTTTTGTCATATTTTTAAATTTAAAATTGTTTTAATAATTCAGTTTTTTTAATATTTGTTATTAATTCCTTATATTTAGTTCGGAATTTTAAAAAAGTATTAGCAGGAAAAGAAATGTTTACATCATGTACTGATGAAAATGCAGTTACATGAGTAATTGGAAATTGAGAAGAAACGAGTGATAATGAAAAAATAACGTAGTTAGATACTAATGAATTTCCATGCCAATGGTAAGGAATATTCTTTTCTCTAAATCGTTTAGCTTGAGCCAATAAAATTGGGTGCTTTTTTGTTTTGTGTTCGGTGTAAACACCTGATAAATGATTGTTTGGAATGTTTGAAATTGATTTTAACATATGCGTATTTTTTGGTTAAAAAACGCAAAGCTATCAAATTCTAATTAACATAATATAAATTATAAGACAATACAGCTAAGTTAGTAATATGCTGAATATAGAAAATATTTACGAATTTAAACTCTTTTGAAGTATCTTTAAAATCTAAAACCTACAAGCACGATATGTATCTATACACCAACTGGGCAGCAACAATTCCGATGGCTAACGAAGAACAGGATTTCGAACCGTTTGTAAATTTATTGACGCGTGTAATGGATGTTATCGGTACCGGAAAAATATACTTTGTCATCGACAATGCTTCTAAAGATAAAACGCTTGAATTAGCTCAGGATTTAGAAAAAAAAGACAACAGATTTGAAGTCATTTGGGCACCAGACAATAAAAATGTGGTGGATGCCTATTTAACTGGCTTTAAAGTGGCATATGAAAACGGACACGATATTATCATTGAAATGGATGCCGGCTTATCACATGATCCTAGAGCGATTCCAATGTATTTACGTGTTTTAAACGAAGGCAATGAAGTAGCATTTGGTTCAAGATTCATCAAAGATGGCTCCATGGGCGACTCGCCGTTCAACCGCCGTATGTTAAGTAAAGTTGGAACTATTTTAGCTAACATATTGCTTGGCACTAAGTTATACGATATGACTTCCGGTTTTCAAGGCTTTCACCGAGATGTTATTGGCAATTTACTTAAATATCCTTTGAAATCCAGAGCACACTTTTATCAGACTGAAGTTAAGTATCTGTTGAGGAAACACAGAACTGCAGAAGTTCCGATTCACTATCAGGCTCCTTCACCCAGGGTTTCACCATCAGCTATAAAAAATGCCAGAGAAACACTTCTTTACTATTTCTGGGAAAGATTAAAAGGCAATACACCAGTTATTTAAAATCATAATAAACTTAAAATAAGCAATTTACGATATGTCAGTTAAATCATTAGTTATAACATCCATCGCATCAGATACCTTAGAAGTTTTACATACCTACGCCAAAGAATGTACAGCGCGCAACTATAATTTTATTATGATTGGCGATACCAAATCTCCGGCTGAATTTAATATTCCCGGCTGTGATTTCTGGTCTGTTGAACGTCAACTAACACTTGATTCAAAATTTGCAAAAATTTGTCCTACAAGACATTATGCAAGAAAAAATATAGGATACATCATTGCTTTGCAAAACGGAACCGAAGAAATTGTAGAAACGGATGATGATAACCTTCCACGAACTGAATTCTGGAATCCGACTACAAAAGTTATCAAAGCTGTTGATGTTAAAGAAACAGGTTGGGTAAATGTATATAAATACTTCAGTAACAAATTTGTATGGCCAAGAGGTTTGCCTTTGGAAGAATTACAAAAACCAACTCCTCCTCTGTCAGATTTTGAAATTAAAGACATCATCTGCCCAATTCAGCAAGGTCTGGCTGATGAAAACCCGGATGTAGATGCCGTTTTCCGTTTAACTTATCCTTTACCAATGGATTTCGAAAAAACGGGTGTAAATGTAGCTTTAGGAAATAACGCCTGGAGTCCGTTTAACAGTCAGAATACGTACTGGTACAAAGAGGCCTTCCCATTGTTGTACTTGCCGGCTTATTGCAGCTTCCGTATGACGGATATCTGGCGCAGTTATGTGGCACAGCGCATTTCATGGGCAAATGGCTGGTCGGTATTATTCCACGATGCAACGGTATGGCAGGAACGCAACCAGCATAACTTACTGAAGGATTTTGAAGATGAAATTCCCGGTTATTTAAATAACTACAAGATTTGCAGTGAATTAGCAGAATTAAATATAAAAGGCGGTAAAGAAAACATGTTGGACGATTTACTGACTTGCTACGACATGCTGACCGGAAAAGGGTTTGTAGGCAAAGAAGAGGACGCCTTGGTACGCACCTGGTGTGAAGATATAAGTAGAGTGTGGTAATTATTTCAATTCGAATAAATTATCAACTCCAATATATCGTTCAATAGTAAAACCTTCGCCGTATTCGGCATTGATGGGTCTGCCAAGTTGCTTGGCACGGGCTAAAATAAAATCAAGAAAGTCTTCCCGGGATATTGGTGTTTTTGGTTCTGTAGAATTCGGATCGTAAAACTGAGACTTGAAAGCCTTTATGGCCTCCAGTTTTTTTGCCTCAAAACCGGAGATATCCACCACAAAATCAGGTTCGATAAAATTATCCTGAATATAACGATAAACAACTTTGGCTCTCCAGGCTGTTTGATTGGCTGTTTCAATTTTCACCAATCCACTTAAAAAATTGGCCCTCGAAACCAAATCACCGGCACGTTTATGATCCGGATGACGGTCGGAAGCCGCATTTGCCAGTATGATTTCAGGCTGATATTTCCGGATGACTTCCACCACTTTTAAAAGATGTGCCTCATCAATCTCAAAAAATCCGTCTCTGAAACCCAGATTTTCCCTGTAATGAATACCTAATATTAAAGAGGCCACCCTGGTTTCTTCTGCACGAATTTCTGCAGAACCTCTTGTCCCCAACTCTCCTCTCGTTAAATCTACGATTCCAACTTTATACCCCAGACTAATATGCTTCAGCACGGTACCACTGCAAGCCAGTTCCACATCATCCGGATGAGCGGCAAAAACTAAAATATCAAGCTTTTCCATGTTCAAAGATAATTAAAAGTAGAGAAAGTCTATTTTCCAAAATGCAATTCTGTCTGGTAAATATACGTCTTGCCCAGCTGTCCGCCAATCCAGATTTTTGCTCTTTTATGGATATCAGAGGAATAATTGAGCAGATAAAAAGTGGAATCGTCCTTGGGAGCAATGGCCGGAAACGCGGTGTCACCCGTTGATGGAAAATCCATAATGTGCTCAATTTCCATTTTTTCCTTATTAATCTTAAACAGTGCCGTTACTTTTTTCGAAAAGGAATAATGAATCAGATTTTTGCGACGTTGTTTTTTATCCGGAAACTCAACTTCCGTAGCATTTCCTTTCAAATGCCGCCGTGAAACCAAATAAATTTCATCGTCTTGTTCAAACATCAGCTCGCTGTCGTATTTCAGTTTTGAGAACTTTTTCTTCCATTTTTCAATGGAATCCTTTGAGGCAAAGCATAAATAGGAACCGGAACCTTCCAGACGAACAGTTGACCAGATATTTCCCTGCTTGTCAAAGATGAACTCTCCTTCCTCCGCTCCTTTTGTCGTTATTTGTGGTTCATCAGAAATGGGCGTAAAATAAATTCCATCAGTGGAAGTAAATAATCTCAGGTTGGCGTGGTGTTCACTGTTGTACAAATTGACGCCATAGTAGGCTGAAAGGAATAATTTATTGTCGTGAGTCCTGAATCGCCAGTCCACAAATCCATCCAGATTGGTTTTAAGTGTAGCTGACCAACCGGAATCCGATAAGATGCTGGTCCAGATATGTTTAGGCTCAAACTTAAACATTTTGGTACCGCCTTCAAAAAAGTAAAAGTGAAGTTGATTATTGAAAACAGCAAAACGGGGTTCCCGCATGTCTGCTTTCACAAAAAACTCCGTCTCCGCTTTCCATGTTTTAAAATCAGCAGAACTGACGATGTAAATGAACGTCTTTTTAGAAGCAAAATGTGTAGGTGCTGTCCGAAAGGCACAGTAATACCTGCCGTTAAACTGTACCAAATCAATATTATTATTGGAGTTTCTGCATTTTATATTTCGGGGAATAGCATCCGATGGAACAAACTGCTTCCACTCAGTCGTAGTAATTTTTTGAGCTAAAGAATATGAGGAAGCTGTAATTAGCAGCAGTAAAAAAAGAGCATATTTCATATTACATGAAAATACTATTTTTTCAGCAATTCCCTGATTTCGCTTTTCACTTTATCCGATTCAGGATCGGTCGTAGGAATGAAATAATCCACTACATTACCATCTTTATCAATCAGGTATTTCTGGAAATTCCATTTCGGGTGGGTCAGCATTTTTAATCCGGGAGCATTATCACCTAAAAACTTAAATACTTCGTGCTGCTCCGCTCCTTTTTTTACATGAATTTTTTCCATAATTGGAAAAGATACACCGTAATTTATTTTACAGAATTCTTCCGCTTTGTCCGCAGAGTTTGGCTCCTGTCCTGCAAAGTCGTTTGAGGGAAAACCTATAATTTCAAATCCTTCGTCTTTGAATTCTTTATAAAGTTTTTCCAGTTTATCAAACTGTGGGGTTAGTCCGCATTTAGAAGCGGTATTTACCACTAAAACCACTTTGCCTTTATAGTCTGCAAGATTGACTTCCTTATTTTGGGCGTTTTTCACCCGGAACTGGTGTATTGAATTGCTCATTTTGTATGTAATAATTTGTACCGTCGGTATGATAAATATACTGTAATCGTTGAATATAATTTTCTATTTCTCTGTCCTCACCTGTCGGGTCATATTCCGCTTTCATATCTAAATCAAAAAATTTACCTGCAAAATTCCACCAGAAAGCTTTCCAGCCGCTTCTGTATTCTTTCAGTAAATCAAAAACGGTTTGCCCTGTTTCTCTGTTGATTAGTTTTATTAAATATTGTCCCTGTATGCGTGTCAGATTCTTCAAACTGGTTTCAAAGTTGGCGCGCATCACCTTTTCACATTCGTTGAGATAACGTTTTCGTTCTTTTTTTGTTTCGCATTTCTGCAAATCATCGTTAATTTTTTTTGACAAACGTGCAGTTCTCAGCGCATAAGGATATACTTTTCTCAGGTAACGCATCTGCCATTCTTCCAGTTTTACCTTATCTAATCGGGTGGCCGTTACCAAAACAGGTTCCAGCGTTATTTTTTCCATCGTATCGCCATCAATTATCATTTGCGGCAAAACAATTGTATCAAGTTCCGTTTGAGCTAAGGCGCAAACAGAAAATGCAACACTGAAGAAGAGTATTAAAATTAGGTTTTTCACTGGTTTAAAATTAACTATAAAATTATATAAACGATAATTGTGCCAAAAAAATTCAAAACTGCATCCAATTATATTAGGATTATTTCATTTTGCGTAATAAATTAGACATTTTTAACGATTTACACTGCATATCAATACCTGTCTGAGATGAGATATACCTTTGTTATACTATTTTTTATTTTTGGTTGTACCAAACAACCTGATTCCAATAGTGGGCATATTGCTGCGCTTGTCAGCTATTATAACGTAAAATACAAAGAATATCAGCGTGTAAACATCAACATTGCACAAGCGTATATTGATTCCATACAAATGATTTCAAAAAAAGAAAATTACATAAAGGGAATTGGAATCGCTGCACTTGATAAAGGTTTACTGGAAAATGTAAAAGGAAATTTCAATCTTGCCATCAATCAGAATGAAAAGGCACTGTCGATTTTTAATGAATTAAAAGAGGATACATTAATAGCAAAATCACTGGCAGCATTAGGCGTAAGCTACTGGCAAAAGGGTGAAATAGTAAAATCCTTAGATTATTTATTTAAAGCACTGAAGATAAATGAAAACTTAGATTTAAAATCTGAACAGGCAGCTACCTATAATCAGATATCTATGGTATATCAGTCACAAAATAAAATACCCCTTGCCGAGGAGTTTGCCAATAAATCAATGAGTATCATTCAAAATTTAACCCCTGTATTGAGCCATATTTCCACTTTTCATAATCTGGCTAATATTTACGGAATGCAGGGGAAATACAAAGAGGCATTACGACTGGATAGTATTGGCCTGAGCTATTGTGAGCGGTTAAACGTAGAATTTAATAAGTCTATGTTTTACGATAACATGGCTAATTGCCTTTATTATGCCAATGACTGGACAAATGCTATTGATTATCATTTAAAAGCCATCACTATAGATTCTTCGTTTGGAAACAATAAGCAATTGGGCGACACCTACTGCAATATGGGAGCCATTTATGAAGAACAGAAAAACTACCCTAAAGCAATTGACTGCTACCAAAAAAGCATTGAACTGTGCAGGGCAAGCGGTTATAAAATCGGAATAAAAAATGCTCTTCAACAACTCAGTAAACTTTATTATAAAACCAATAACACAAGTGCCGCATATGAGTTGCTTCAGGAAAGTGTGATTGTTAAAGACAGTATGATAAATGAATCCTCCGAGCAGAAAATAGCGGAATTACAAACCTTGTTTGACACAGAAAAGAAGAAACAGCAGATAGCACAACAGGATTTAAAAATAAGCAGAAGAAATGTGCTACTAGTGGTTTTACTGGCCGCATTACTAATTACTGTTTTTATATTTCGGCTAATTTATTACAGATACACCTTAAAACAGGAACAAAAACTGCAGCAGGAATTAATCAAGGAGGAAACAAAACGCTCCCAAGCAATTGTAGAATCGGAAGAAAATGAGCGTCAACGTCTGGCACGAGAACTTCACGATGGCGTGGGACAGCTTTTATCTGCCACAAAACTGAATTTAAGCACACTGACGAATGACAGCAGTACATTTGCAGAAAAAGAAAAGCTGCAGAATTCAATGGATATATTAGATGATTCTATCCGTGAAATCCGGAATATTTCACACAATATGGTACCGGATATTCTGCTCAAATTCGGTTTAAAAAGAGCAATTGAAGATTTTATTTCCAGAATTAATCAAACAAAAAAGCTGGAAATTCATTTTGAATGCAATGGTTTCGACGAAAACTCGCTGGAAAACACGGGCAAATTGATGTTGTACCGATTAATACAGGAATCCGTGAATAATACTTTAAAATATGCACACGCAACGCAAATGACAATACAGCTTTCTGCAGATACCAGTGAAATTTCCCTGCTGATGGAAGATAATGGCAAAGGATTTGATATGAAAGAAGTAAAACAAAAAGGCGGTATCGGACTGAAGAATATGCAGCTAAGAACAGAATATTTAAAAGGAAAGCTCGATATTGAATCATCCCATAAAAATGGTACTACTATAATTATAGAAATTCCTTTATCTTGACACCAATGAAAAAACATAGAATCATCTTAGTGGACGACCATCAAATGCTTATCGATGGCTTATCGGCTATCTTGTCTGCTAATAAAGATATTGAAATTTTAAAAACGTACACCAACGGGAATATTTTACTGGATGAAATCGAAAGATTAAATCCTGAAATTATATTGACAGACATCAGTATGCCGGAAATTGACGGCTATGAGCTGACTAAAAGAATAAAAAAAATCAATCCGGCGATTCAGGTTATCGCCTTGTCTATGTCGGGAAATATTACCGATATCAACAAAATGATTGATGTGGGAATTTCCGGTTATGTCTTAAAAAATGTCGGCAATCAGGAACTCATAGAAGCGATTCATAAAGTAGCTCAGGGAAAAATGCATTTCAGCGATGATGTGATGGAAGAAATGGTAAAGAACAAACATGCCAAACCGGAAAAGCAGGAAGAACAGGCAAAACTCACCGAGCGTGAGTTGGAGATATTAAAACTGATTGTACAGGAATTGAATAACGCGGAAATTGCCGATAAACTCTTCATCAGCGAGCGAACTGTAGAAACACACCGCAAAAACATGATTCGCAAGTTCAACACCAAAACCATCGTTGGTTTGATTAAATACGCGATGGATCATAAGCTGATTTAGAACAACTATCCTATTTAAACCATATAGAAACATAGGATTTACAGTAAAGATTAAGAAGAGAAATTGCATAGGTTTATCTTCGATAAATATAAGTGGTAGCAGGTAGATACATTTTAAAAAGTCTTTTTACTTTTAGAAGTCTTATTTACCAAAAACCATAGGATTAAAGACAAAAACGGAGTTCGCAAGGACTCCGTTTTTTATTAATCAATCTTAAATGCAATGCCGGGAATCTTTCGGGTGATGTTGTCCGGTCCCATTACTTTAATTTCTTCGATGTAGTATATATCACCCGGTTTTGCTTTTTGAATTACTTTTTTAACCTCCGGTGAAAAATAAGGTCCGTTGTTTTTAAACGTTTCTGCATCACCACCTTTAGGCTGATAAAAAACGTTGTAGCTTAATACCTTAAAAGAGAGTAAACTGTTTTTCGCCACCATATCATTGATAGACGTTGACGCTTTCATTTTCTCCGT
Organism: Chitinophagales bacterium; assembly: GCA_020848255.1. Classification (GTDB taxonomy): domain Bacteria; phylum Bacteroidota; class Bacteroidia; order Chitinophagales; family JADIYW01; genus JADJSS01. The sequence goes on along the minus strand of JADLAJ010000139.1, from coordinate 3,577 downwards.
GGATGTATTGCCTTGTCCAAATGAGTAAAGGGCAATAAATGTCAGAAACAAAAAGAATACTTTTTTCATATCGTTTATTTTTTACTATAACGAAAAATAAACTCAAATAGTATTTTTTGCCATAAGTTAATGGAAATACTCCGCCAGGTATCGCTCTGCATCCAGCGCAGCCATACAACCCGAACCGGCTGAAGTTACTGCCTGTCTGTAAATTTTATCTTGTACATCGCCGGCAGCAAAGACGCCCGCCACTTTTGTTCTGGTAGAACCCGGCACTGTAATTAAATAACCGGTTTCATCCATTTCCAAATAGTCTTTAAAAATATCAGAGTTGGGTTTGTGTCCAATCGCCACGAAAAAACCTTCCACCTTAATTTCACTTAGTTCGTTAGTTTTGTTGTTTTTCAAACGCACACCTTCCACTTTATGCTCGCCTAAAATTTCATCCGTTTCACTGTTCCAGTAAATGGTGATATTTTCTTTGGCAATCACTCTGTCCTGCATAATTTTAGAAGCACGCATTTGCTCTCTGCGGACAATCATATGCACGTGCGGACAAAGATTAGATAAGTATAATGCTTCTTCGCAAGCCGTATCGCCGGCACCCACAATCGCTACTTCTTTTCCCTTAAATAAAAAACCATCACACACCGCACAAGCAGAAACACCACTTCCATTCAATCGTTTTTCAGAAGGCATGCCCAGCCATTTTGCTTCGGCACCGGTAGCAATAATCACCGATTTTGCGTGTATTTCCGTTTCTTCATCAATCCATACTTTATGAACCGGACCACTGAAATCAACTTTAGTGGCCAGTCCGAAACGGATATCCGCTCCTACTCTTTCTGCCTGTTTCTGGAAATCATCCATCATCGCCGGTCCCGTCACTGCATCCGGATAGCCGGGATAGTTTTCTACGTCCGTTGTGGTCATCAGCTGACCGCCGGGTTGTAAGCCTGTATATAAAACAGGTTTTAAATTAGCACGCGCTGCATAAATAGCAGCAGTATATCCGGCAGGACCTGCCCCGATAATCAAACAATTTACAGTCTCTATCATAAAATTAAATATTTTAATTTAAACACATAGTCACATAGTTTTTAAAAGTCTATGTCAAATTTAATTTGTCTATGCACTATCAGTCACATCGAAATTAAAAGAGAATTTCTTTATCTACCAACTCAGAAAAACATAGAAAAGAATAAAATTCTTTTTTCTATGTGTCTATGTGTTTTAATTGTAACAAGCTACGAAAGTATAAAGTTCTATTTGGCTATGGAAATTAATTGCTGATGAATTGTCAACACCTGTTGTATCAATGGTTGAGAATGGTCGTTATAAATCACAAAGTCCGCACGTTTCATTTTCTCCTCTTCCGGCATCTGCTTGTCAACCCTTTCCAGCACTTCTTCCCTGCGGATATGATCGCGCTTCATGGTTCGGGAGATTCTGTCTTCCAACGGAGCAAAAACGGTAATCATCTTATCCATTAATTTATAACTGCCACTTTCAAACATAATAGCCGCTTCGTATAAAGTGTATGCTTTATCGTGATGTGTCTGAAACCAGTTTAAAGTATCCTGAAAAACAGCCGGATGCACAATGGCGTTCAGTTGCTGCAATAAGTTCTTGTCGTGAAAGGCTTTTTCTGCTCTGTATTTTCGGTTAAGTTCGCCTTCGTGATAGGCATTATCTCCAAATAGCTTTTTTATCTGCTGAATAAGATCAGCATCCGAAACCATGAGTTCTTTTGCCCGGACATCAGCATAATAGATTGGAATACCCAGTGTGGCAAAAATCTGACAAACGGTTGTTTTTCCGCTGCCGATGCCGCCTGTAATACCAACTTTTAACATGTAGTTAGTTTAAAACAAAAACTATTTTGTTTCTGCCGGAGCTGCATTCAATGCTTTGCTTAAATCAGAGTTGATGGCAGATTTCTCAATTTTTAATCTTGTAGGACCGTCTACCTGAATTAAAAAGGTTTTGTCTTCATCATTTACAGAGGCAATTTTACCATGAATACCGGCATTGGTAATTACTTTATCCCCAGCTTTCAGAGTATCAATAAAATTCTGAGCTTCTTTAGCCTTTTTAGATTGCGGACGAATCAAAAAGAAATAAAAGACCACGAACATCAAACCCATCATAATCAGGGTTGAATAACCACCGCCCGGTGCACCGCCTGCCTGTAATAAAACTAATAAGTTCATAAAATAATTTTGTTGCACAAACTTACCTATTTTTTGGATAGCTTTAACCTGTGGGCTTGATTAAAACATTTTAGTAACTTTACCATCGAATATAAAACGTAGTCATGCAATTTCTTCAAAACTTAGCTATCAATGATATAAATACCGGTACATCTACCGGCACCAATTGGATATCTGGCAGCGATTTACTGGATTCTTATTCGCCGGTGGATGGTAAAAAAATAGCCTCTGTTCAAATTACAACCAAAGAATCATACGAGCAGGTGCTTGAAAAAGCACAAGCCGCTTTTAAGGTTTGGCGCTTAGTGCCGGCACCCAAACGCGGGGAAATTGTACGCCAAATGGGCGATGAATTCCGCAGACATAAAGATGATTTGGGCAGATTGGTCTCCTGGGAAATGGGAAAAAGCTTGCAGGAAGGCCTGGGTGAAGTCCAGGAAATTATCGATATCTGCGATTTTGCTGTGGGTTTATCCCGTCAGTTATATGGTTTAAGCATGCATTCTGAGCGACCAAACCACAGAATGTACGAGCAATGGCATCCGCTGGGCATTGTGGGCATTATTACAGCATTCAACTTTCCGGCCGCCGTTTGGGGATGGAATTCCATGCTGGCCTGGGTTTGCGGTGATGTTTGTATCTGGAAACCATCTGAAAAGACACCTCTAACGGCTATTGCCTGTCAGAAAATAGCGGAAAAAGTAATAAAAGCGAATAATTTACCGGAAGGCTTGTCTTGTCTGATAAATGGCGACAGAGTTGTTGGAGAATGGATGGCAGCTGATGAGCGTATTCCCTTGGTCTCTGCTACCGGATCAACAAGAATGGGAAAAGAAGTGGGTAAAGTGGTTGCCGGTCGTTTAGGAAGAAGTTTACTGGAATTGGGTGGCAATAATGCCATTATCATAACACCAAATGCAGATTTGAAATTAGCGGTGGTGGGTGCCGTATTTGGTGCCACCGGTACAACCGGACAGCGTTGTACTACCACTAGAAGATTAATAATACATTCTTCTGTATATGAGCAATTTAAACAACAATTAGTTAATGCTTACGCGCAATTAAGAATTGGAAATCCATTGGAAGATGGTGTTCACGTAGGTCCGCTTATTGATAATCATGCAGTTAGAATGTATGAGAATGCGATTGATGTATGTAAAGAGCAAGGTGGAAGATTTATAGTAGAAGGTGAAGTATTAACTATAAAAAATTATGAATCTGGAAGTTATGTAAAACCCTGTATTGCAGAAGTGGACACTCAGTTACCTATTGTACAAACGGAGACCTTTGCTCCTATCTTATACCTGATGAAATACGATAATCTGGAGGCTGCCATTGCGCTGCAAAATGCCGTACCTCAGGGT
>JADLAJ010000138.1 GCA_020848255.1 Chitinophagales bacterium | reverse complement strand
CATGTTCAGAGTATGAACACCAGCGAAACCGAAGAACGGAGTTCAGAGTGGTAGGCGGGAACATCAATGTTAAATCCCTCGAGCGATTTGACATGCAGGTAGACCCTTGTAAAGTCTGTCCGTTTTAAAGAGATATAAACTGAATCAAAAGCCTTCCATTTTACGGAAGGCTTTTTTTATATATTTGATTAAGATCAAAAAATTTATAATGTGCCTAAATAACTTATATTTGTTAAAATATTGTTAAATTAAGGTGTTTTATTGATAAAAATCATCTTTTTTTTGCACGAATGTTGATTACTTATGGATTTTTGATTAGATTTGTGAGCAAGTTGATGCTAAAATGTTGTCTTAACAGGAATTAACATTTTGCTTATTAAAGTATTAAAGCATCAAAGGCGCTCTGCCTTAAAGTCTTGAATTATTTAAACCCTGATAGTTCTATTTATTAGCATATAAAGTTATTACTGTTTATTTAGTCAAACCTAAATAAATTCTCATATAGGATCTCCTCCTTAACGTCTAGTTTTATAATACCCTACAGTGTACGTGAGTACAATTATTTTATTGAAGAATTTAATAAGAAAAGAAAATCTGTTTTAACAAATGGAAATACTTTGATTTAGATATTAAGAAAAATATAAACGAGAATAAAGACGCCCCCCACTGGTCTTGATTCGTTACAGAATCCTTAAAAAATAATTTTTTTTAAGGCCATCAAATCAACAAAAATGTTGTGCTGAATGGCTATTAAATTCATGTTTATTGAATTTTGAACTATAACTATCGAATAAATGAAAAACTTTTTTTGGATGATGACCATAACTACCAACAACAAAGAGTCTAATAACAATAAATCAACTATGAAAATGGATTTATATACACATCAGGGTGCACAGATGATTAGAAAATATCTGCTGCTGTCAATTACCACACTTTTATTTCTGACGCAAGTAACTGTTAATGCGCAATCATTAAAACAGCTGAAAGATGATGAAGTAGAAAAATCAGTTAAGGAAATGTTGAATCGATACGATAAACAGATCTATTTTACTGAAAATAAAGGTCAGTGGCCTGAAAACGTAATCTATAAAGCTGATTTTAAATATGGTCAGGCCATTGCTACGCAAAGAGGTATGTTAGTGGGTACTTTTGACCCTGCTTCAATTGATGCGACAAGACAAGCGGGTGATGATGAAGAGGAAGCAATTAAAAACGGAACTCCATTAGACGGATCCAGAAAATCTGGTGGTGTAAAAGGACATGGCTGGCTGATGAATTTCTTAAATGCATCGCCTTCTATGAAAATAGAAAGCAGTGACATACACAAAGAAAAATTCAATTATTTTGTTGGCAATGATAATGCTAAATTTTCAGGTAGTTCAAGTAACTATCAGGAAATCTGGTATAAAAATGTATACAACAACGTAGATGTTCGTTACTACCCTTCTGAGCAGGGAACATTAGAATATGATATCGTTTGTAAACCAGGTTTTGATAAAAATAAAATTGCTATTCAGTTTGACGGCATAGAACAAATGTCTTTAACCGACAAAGGCGTCTTGACTATAAAAACAAGCGTTAGTGATGTAACTTTTCCTGAACCGATTGTATATCAAACGGTGAATGGTAAGCGAGTAGAAGTGGAAGCGTCTTACGTTGTTACTAAAAACAATGTATTAAGTTTCAATTTAGGTAAATATGATGAAGCATTGCCGTTAATCATCGACCCGATTGCATTGCGCTGGGCAACCTGGATAACAAATAACTCAGATGGTGAAGATCATGGACACGGTATTTGGGTCGATCAGAAAGATGGTTCAATTTATATATTAGCACGTATTATTGGCTCAGGTTTGATTACTCAGGGCCCATTTCAAAGTGCTAGTGCAGGAAATCTGGATATAGTATTAGGTAAATACAGCGAGCCAGCAACGGTAGGTGGAAGTGGTACACGTGTTTGGCAAACATATTTAGGAGGTAGTGGTGATGACAACCCATATGCATTGGAGCAAGGACCGGATGGTAATATTTACGTTACTGGTTATACATCCAGTTCTAATTATCCATTAATAGGCGGAGGAGCATTTAGTGGTAATAGTTTAAATGCAAACTCTCAAACAGCAAATAATATTTTTATTACAAAAATTAATCAGGCAGGTAATTCAATAAAAAGTGCTGTTATAGGTGGTAATGCAAGTGAACAATCTTTTGATTTAAGATTTGATCCTTCCGGAGATATCATTGTAGGTGGATATACATCAAGTACAAACTTGGGAACTCAATACGCTGGTTCAGGTGCATCAAACACAAATAATGGCGGAACAGATGTAATGTTGTTTAAAATAAACAGTGATTTAAATACTATCCGCTGGATGAGAAATTATGGAGGTTCTGGTAACGACCAGATTAACATTATGAACGTTAAAACCTCGACAGGTGATATATATATAGGAGGTACCACCACATCTTCTACAAACTTCCCTTTATTAAATGCAAGACAATCAACCAGAGGAGGGACACAAAGTGGTGTTTTACAAAAAATAAACAGTTCAGGAACGACACAATGGAGTTCTTATTTCAGTTCTGCGGCAAATGCAACTGCGCAAATATTGTGTATGGAATTTAACAGAACACAGGACACATTATATTTTGGTGGTTTAACAACTGGTTTGGCGGCTGCTAATATATCAAGCTCAGGTGTTTATGATAATTCTGCAAACGGTGGTGTTGATTTCTTCGTTGCTAAAATGGGAATTGATCAGGGATTTAAAGCAGCAACTTATTTAGGTGGTTCGTCGAGTGAAGATAATATGATGGGTTTGAATACAGATGAAAACAATGATGTTTATATTTTCGGATATTCACCAAGTACTAACTTCCCTGTAACGTCGGATGCATTACAATCTACTAACCGCGGAGGTCAATCGAGAGGCTCGGATAAAACATTTACCAAATTAAGTTCTAATTTAAGTACATTAAAATTCAGTACTTACTATGGAGGTACCAGAGATGATTACGATCCTGTTGGTGAACGTGGTATCAAGTTCTCTAATTGCCGTATATACACGGTAGTAACATCTACTTCAAATGATATTCCGTTAACTCAGGGTGCTATTACTGCATCAAGACCAAATACCAATACATATGAGCCGGGTTTAGTAGTTTGGGCAAATCCACCGGATTTTATTAACAACACAATTACTCCAAATCAAACAGTTTGTCCTGGTATTGTTCCGGGAGATATAACAGGTTCTTTACCTTCATATCTATTACCAACAATTGTAAGAAACGGAGTTACTTCTGTTTATCCTGCATTGGGTGGCGCTAATACCTACCAATGGCAGAGTAGTATTGACAGTTTAAACTGGACAGATATTCCGGGTGCAACAAGTCAAAACTTATCTGGTAGTTTAATAGGACCTGTTTCTCAAAAGACATTCTTAAGACGTATTATCGGTGGTGATGCTTGTGTGATAGAGCAAGGATTTGTTTTATACGTTAACACATTAAGCGCTACAGGCACATTCACGAATACTTCTTGTCAGGGTACAAAAGATGGTACTATTACGATCACTCCAAAAAATGGAACTCCGGGATATACTTATTTATGGAGCGATGGAGTGACTTCTCAAAACAGAACAGGATTAGGCGAAGGTGTGTATACAGTAACTATAACGGATGCAAGCAATTGTAAAGTGGTTAAAACTTTTACAATTGTTTATACTTATCCTAAACCAAATGTAACAGCTAGTGCAGCGCCTTCTACAATTTGTCAGGGTCAGTCAACTACCTTAAGCTTTAGTAGTGATATAGCAGTAAGTGTAATTGGTTGGTTTAATAACTGCTCCGCAAACGGTTCCGCATTATCAACCAATACAACATTAACTGTAAGTCCAAGTACAAGTATCACTTATAGCGTTATCGTACAAACAGCAAATGGATGTAAGGATACAGCTTGTGTGACGGTAACGGTAAATACAAAACCAGAGGTAAATGCAACACTGACTCAATCTTCAGTTTGCCGTACTCAAAGCTCTACATTAGCATTTACACCAACAACAGGAATAACAGGAGTGAACTGGTATGTTGATGATGCAGCTGCCGGCTGTAGCCCAACTGGTGGAAGCCTCGGAACCAATAATACATTAACAGTTTCACCTGCTGTTACTACAGCATATAGTGTAATAGTACAAACATCAGCAGGTTGTAAAGACACAGCTTGTATTACATTAAATATATTAGATTGTCTTCCTGAAGCTGTAAGAGATATTGCTTCAACTAATGAGGATACACCGGTAACAATCCCAGTTTTGGTGAATGATACATTTGGTGGTAATGGCCCGTCAACAGGTGCAATCACCATAACAGATAATGCAAACCACGGAACAGCGACGGTAAACAATGGTGGTACACCAAATGATCCTACAGATGATCAGATTTCTTATGTGCCAAATACTAACTATAATGGTAATGATACTTTAATTTACCAGATTTGTGATTCGGATAATGATTGTGATACAGCAATCGTATATATTACAATTGTACCAGTAGACGACTTCCCAATTGCGAATGCAGATGTCAACAGCACGAACGAAGACTCTCCGATAACGAATGCCACGGTAGTACCGAATGATGT
>JADLAJ010000137.1 GCA_020848255.1 Chitinophagales bacterium | reverse complement strand
GTATTTTTGCAGGTGACTTGTTGCGCATGTATTTAAAATATTGTGAAAACAAGGGCTGGACAACCGAAATCATGAATGAAAACGCCGGTACCGCCGGAGGGTTTAAAGAGGTAGTGGTGGAAGTGACCGGAGAAGGGGTGTATGGTGTTTTGAAATATGAATCCGGGGTACATCGTGTGCAGCGTGTGCCGGAAACAGAATCGCAGGGACGTGTACATACATCGGCAGCATCCGTTGCCGTACTGCCCGAGGCAGACGAAGTAGACGTGGAAATAAATATGGCGGATATCCGCAAAGATGTATATCGTGCCTCCGGTGCGGGCGGGCAGCACGTCAACAAAACGGAATCTGCAGTTCGATTAACGCATATTCCAACGGGTACGATTGCAGAGTGCCAGGATGGCCGTTCGCAGCATAAAAACTACGAAAGTGCCATGAAAGTACTGCGTACGCGTTTATACGAAAAAGCATTGGCCGTACACAACGAGGCGATTGCCAAACAACGTAAAACATTGGTGTCTACCGGCGACAGAAGTGCCAAAATCAGAACGTATAATTATCCTCAGGGTCGCGTTACCGATCACCGCATCAATTTAACGATGTATAATCTGGGTGAAATTATGAACGGGGATTTACAATCCATCATCGACAAACTCAACTTTGAAGAAAATGCAGAGAAGCTGAAAGTTGGCGGTTTGTAATCTAACGTCATCGCGAGGAACGAAGCGATCTGTTCAATATAAAACCATAATTTAATTCAACAGATTGCTTTATGCATCCCTTTTTCTTGTAAATTAAAATATAAATATGCATTCGCAATGACGTTGGGTTGAATTCATCTCAGCACTTCACTCAGCACAGCCGGAGATTTTAGATCTGAAAAATCGGCGATGTGCCAGCGGAAATACAGCAGCATTTTATCGAGTAAAATTTTCCGTTCGGCACCCATTAGTTTCAATTCATTTTTCTCATAATATACAGCCATCATTTTTTTGAGCATGTCTGTTTCTTGGGCATCCAGCACATTGGTGGAGCGTATCGAGTCTTCAAAGCGTCCGGTTTCCAGATTAAAATAAGTGCCGTTCAGAATATTTTGCAAAGAAGGTTCAAACCCTAAAATGCTGGCAGTCTCCAGCAAAAAGAATAACGGTTTATTTTCTATGCTGTCGGTTTCCTTGTCCAGTTCCGTTAAAAATAAAGTGAGGTAATTGTACAATCGCTCATTTACTTCATGCTCTTTCACACATTTTGAAATCAATTCAATACAAAAAATGGCAACGCTTTGTTTGGCAAAATCCGACTGCATATTCTTATAAATATAGCTGGTCGTGTATTCTTTAATGCGGTTCAGGTTGCGTTGTTCTTTCAGGTAAATCTCCAGATTCAGCATGTTTAACGGTTGCAGAATATTACCTTTCTGCTTGTTTTTACTGCTACGAATACCCTGTAACATAAAACTGAGTACTCCATGTTTTTTGGTAAAAATGGTAGCGATAACACTCGACTCGGAGTATCTGGTAGTTTTAAGAACGATGCCTTCGGTTTTATCGAGCATACCGTAAATATAAATTTAAACAGATGAATGGAAAGAAAAAAATAATGTGTTAATCAAAAAATGATACCATTTTAAGAAACATTTGTATCTTTATAGTATTAATCTTTAGTCATGAGAAAAAACGCACCTTTCCTTTTTTTATTGATCATAATTTCAATAATTGCAACTTCTTGTAATAAGACCTGGTATTGTGTTTGTTCAACAGCAGGTGTTCAGCAATCTTCAACACCAATAACTTCACTTGGTAAAATGGGCGCAAAAAACGTTTGTGATGGTTATCAGGAACAAAATAACAGAAATGGTTCGAGAGAGATTTGTGTTATAAAGTAAGATGCTTACTTTTTTCTTTCTACAAATTTTTTAAACAGAATATATCCTACCGCAATTCCCAGCGGTAATATAATAATAAATCCGAGTGATACGATTCCCATTTTTTGTTTAATTAGATATCAACTTTTATGAGATAGATATGATTGTTTCTTGTTGCCGATTTTCCTTCGTGAATTATATTTGTTATCCCAGTGGAGCAACCACATTTACCACATGAAGTTTCAGTAGTTATACTTAAGGTGTCTGAAATATCAGGTTTGGTGAAAATGATAATTTTTGAATTACTATAAAATTGACCAAACTCTAATGGCGAAAACCTGAAAAATGAATCGCTACCCGAATAGCTCAATACGGATGAATACGGCATTTCTCGGTTTTGTAATGTAGAAAAAATCAGGATACTGTCTTTGTTAAAATCAGCATGATTTAGAAATAAATCTTTATTGCTATTGTCTACAAGCCTGAATTCTAAAAAATCATCAGACGGGGAATCACAAACAACACATCCGGAAATCAGAAATAAAAAAAATCCGTAATAAATCAAAAGTATCTTAGTACTCATAATTTGAAATCTTAGCTATTCATCAAGTCTTCAATTTCTTCCACTTCTACCGGAATATCAGCCATCAAATCCAATATGCCGTTTTCTGTAATCAGGATGTCGTTTTCAATACGGATGCCGAGTTTTTCCTCGGGAATATAAATGCCCGGCTCGCACGTAAACACATTGCCCACCTGCATAGGTGCGTAACGATTGCCGATATCGTGCACATCAATGCCCAAAAAGTGCGAAGTGCCGTGCATAAAGTATTTTTTGTACAAAGGATTGTCTTTGTCTTGTTTGGCCACCTCGTTCTTATCCAATAAGCCTAATCCTATCAATTCAGTTTCCATGATGTTGCCCACTTCTTTGTTGTAGTCGGCTAAAATGGCACCTGGTTTCAGCATGGTTTTTGCCTGTTTCATTACCCGTAAAACGGCATTGTATACATCTTTTTGTCGTTGGGTAAATTTGCCATTTACCGGAATCGTTCTGGTTAAATCTGCTGCGTAGTTGGCATATTCCGCGCCAAAATCCATGAGCAGTAAATCACCATCCATACAAACTCTATTGTTCTCTATATAATGAAACACACAGGCACTGTAACCACTGGCAATTATGGGATTGTAGGCATGTCCGTTGCCGCGTTGACGGATAAATTCGTGAATGATTTCTGCTTCCACCTCGTATTCCATGACGCCTGGTTTCACAAACT